>DAOWEP010000060.1 GCA_030638455.1 Gammaproteobacteria bacterium | reverse complement strand
TGGTCGTATGTGCATAATTCAGTAGGCTTCTTTTTGACTGCTGGGTTCCTGAGTATTATGTATTACTTTGTACCCAAGCAAGCTAACCGACCGGTTTATTCCTATCGTTTGTCCGTTGTACATTTCTGGGCGCTGGTTTTTACCTATATCTGGGCGGGCCCTCATCATTTGCATTACACGGCCTTGCCTGACTGGGTTCAGTCGTTAGGAATGGTGTTCTCTCTTATTTTGCTGGCACCCTCATGGGGCGGCATGATCAACGGCATTATGACCTTGTCCGGCGCGTGGGAAAAACTGCGTACAGACCCAATCTTGCGTTTCCTGATTGTATCTATTTCATTCTATGGCATGTCGACCTTCGAAGGGCCGATGATGGCAATCAAGACGGTAAATGCACTTTCGCATTACACTGACTGGACCATTGGCCACGTGCACTCGGGTGCTTTGGGCTGGGTAGCATTTATTACCATTGGTGCCATGTATTACCTGATCCCTCGCCTGTACGGCAGGGAAATATATAGCGTCAAACTGATATCCGTTCATTTCTGGATCGCGACTACCGGTATCGTGCTTTATATCACCGCTATGTGGATTGCCGGCATCATGCAAGGGTTGATGTGGCGTGCGGTTAATGCAGATGGCACGCTGACCTACAGTTTTGTTGAGAGCGTGCAGGCAATGCATCCTTTTTACATTGTACGCTGGTTGGGTGGTTTGATGTTTCTTACTGGCATGTTGATCATGGCTTATAATGTCTGGAAAACAATTGCAGGGGCCAGGCCTGTTGAAGCCAATGTGCTTGCCCCGGCGCATAGTGGAGCACACCCCGTGCAAAGTGGAGCACACTGATGTCTGGTCACGAAAAAGTTGAAAAAAATATTGGGCTAATGGTGGTTCTTGTGATTTTAGTCATTAGCATTGGCGGGCTGGTTGAAATCGTACCTCTCTTCTTTATGAAGTCCACGACTGAGCCGGTAGCAGGTCTTAAGCCCTATACAGCAATACAGCTTGAAGGGCGCGATATCTATATTCGTGAAGGCTGTGTAGGCTGCCATTCCCAGATGATACGGCCCTTCCGTGCCGAGACTGAGCGTTATGGACACTACTCTGTGGCGGGAGAATTTATCTATGACCGCCCGTTTCTATGGGGTTCTAAACGTACAGGCCCTGACCTGCATCGTGTTGGTGGCCGCTATAGTGATGAATGGCATCGTGTGCATTTGATTAATCCACGTGATGTGGTGCCAGAGTCTATTATGCCTGGATATCCATGGCTGGCAGAAGATGAGTTAGATGGCAGCGATATTCAGAAAAAAATGAAGGTATTGCGCACGCTGGGCCATCCATACACAGATGAGCAGATTGAAGCGGCACCTTCAGAACTGGAAAACAAGACGGAGCTGGATGCCATGGTAGCCTATTTACAGTCTATGGGAACTACCATCAAGAAGCGCAGGTAACTAACGCTGGTAATTATTATGACTATGAATCTTTTTCATTCATTATGGACCGTGGCATTGCTTGTCATCTTTATTGGGATAGTGCTATGGGCCTGGAGTGATCGTAGAAAAGAAAGTTTTAATGAAGCTGCCCAGCTTCCATTGGAGAATGACGAATTGCCACATCATGCAGGGGAATCTCGAGATGGCTGACTTTACGAGTGAGTTCTGGAGCTGGTTTATTATTGTACTGGTAGTTCTCAGTTTCATTGGGATTATTTTGCTTCTTCGTTGGATGTCCGTTAAGGAGCCATCAGGAGACAAGCCACAAACGATGGGGCATGTATGGGATGAGGATCTTGAAGAGCTGAATAACCCGTTGCCTATGTGGTGGCTGGTAATGTTTTACATTACTATTGTATTCGGCATTGTATATCTCGCCCTGTATCCCGGGCTTGGTAATATAAAAGGCTTGCTTGACTGGACACAAGAATCTGAATATACAGAAGAGATAAGGGTTGCGGACGAAAAGTATGAACCTCTTTTTTTGAAGTACAGTCAAACTGATCTTGCGCAATTATCTAAAGATAAAGAGGCCATGAAAACGGGTGAGCGCCTGTTTATTAACTACTGCAATGTATGTCATGGTTCAGATGCGCGTGGTGCGACCGGGTTCCCTAATCTTCGTGACACAGACTGGCTGTATGGTGGTGAAGCAGAAACAATCAAAACAACCATTATGCATGGCCGCCAGGGTATGATGCCTCCCTGGAAAGACATGCTTAGTAATGCGGATGCCACAAATGTTGTGGATTATGTGCTGAGTCTGTCGGGCCGCAGGTTTGATCAAAAGGCAGCAGAGTCGGGCAAGGTTAAGTTTGAACAGCTATGTATTGCCTGTCACGGGGCTGATGGAACAGGTAACAAGGCAATGGGTGCGCCAAACCTGACGGATGGCACATGGTTATATGGAGGCTCCAAGAGTGCAATCAGAATCTCTATTCTCAATGGGCGTAATGGAAATATGCCGGCAATGGCAGATTTTCTGGGAGAAACCAGGGTACATTTGCTAGCAGCCTATATTTATAGTTTGTCGAATGAAAGTGAATAATGCCCGGTAGTGCTAATTCCATGAATGATGAAAGTCCCACGAGAGTCTGCAAGGTACAGAAGATAGTGTCCATTCTATGGTCATCTTTTCTTACTTCCGGAATTGCTACTATACTTTTTTTTACAGTATTTGATCCAGAGGCATTGCTCGCAGACAAACCCTGGGGGGATATCAGCAGGCTGGGTGCCTATACAGTAGGTTTCTTCCTGTTCTGGGCGCTATGCGCATGTTCATGTATGCTCACATGCTATTTCCAGAAGCCTTGTGGAACGGTCCAGCCCTGACTCGATAATTACTACAAATTATTTTCTGAACCCTTCGAATCTGTCCCAATCTTTTTGATAAACGTTTAGTGCCTGAAATGGATACTACGAACCAAACTGAAAAAAACTCAAAGCTGGAACTGGATGAAACGCAGTCTGGTTTGTATGCAAAGAGAAAGAAGATTTACCCACGTGAAGTGCATGGTGTATTTGCCATGTGGAGAACAGCAGGGGTATTTGTTCTGTTGGGGCTGTACTACTTTGTGCCATGGATTCAGTGGGATGGCAGACAGGCCGTATTATTTGATTTGCCAGCCAGAAAATTTTATATATTTGGCATAACGCTCTGGCCCCAGGACTTTATTTATCTTGCCATATTGTTGATAGTGGCTGCATTGTCGTTATTCTTTTTTACTACACTTGCTGGCCGGCTCTGGTGTGGTTACGCATGCCCGCAAACGGTCTGGACAGAGCTTTTTTTGTGGATAGAGCGTAAGGTCGAAGGTGATCGCCCAAAGCAGATGAAGCTGGACAAGGCTCCCTGGACGCCTGGAAAATTCTATATAAAAGCGGTTAAGCATACTGCCTGGATACTGCTTTCCGCCTATACGGGATTTATCTTTGTAGGATATTTTACGCCATTAACTTCATTGGCAAATGCTTTGGTGACATTTAATGCGGGACCATGGGAAGTATTCTGGGTAGTGTTTTACGGATTTGCCACATATGGGAATGCCGGCTGGATGCGTGAGCAGGTTTGTTTGTATATGTGTCCCTATGCGCGGTTCCAGAGTGCAATGTTTGATAATGATACACTGATCATTTCCTATGATACCGAGAGAGGGGAGAGTCGCGGCTCACGCAAGAAAAGCACAAATTATAAAGAACAGGGGCTGGGTCAGTGTGTAGATTGCACCATGTGTGTTCAGGTATGCCCTACAGGAATTGATATTCGTGATGGCCTGCAATACGAATGTATTGGTTGTGCTGCATGTATTGATGTATGTGATGATGTTATGGAGAAAATGAGCTACCCCAAAGGCCTCATCCGTTACACCACGCAACATGCCCTTGAGGGGAAGCCAGTACATATATTGCGCGCAAAGACCATGATCTACGGTCTTCTGCTTGTAGGTATTATGGCACTACTTGGATACGAGCTGGCAAATAGGGTGCCACTTGAACTGGATATTATTCGTGACCGTAACAGCCTGTTTTATGAAACCAGTGATGCCATGGTTGAAAATGTGTACACACTCAAGATTATGAATATGGACAAGATCGACCGAAGCTATATGCTTACCCTGGAGGGCATTGAAAATATGGAAGTCGATCTGGACGAGAAAATTATACAGGTCAAGGCAGGGGAGGTGCGCGAGGTTCCCTTGCGGATACGGATCGATTCCTATGATTTGAAGAGTCGCAGCTCAAAAATAAAATTTAATCTTGAATCGGTAAATAATCCTGAGCTCACCATTACAGAAGAAGCACGTTTTCTCGGGCCAGTACGTAGATAAATATACTTTTCAGTAGATATGAATGACGCTAGCCAACAATCTCCCTGGTACCGCATGCCAATGGTATGGATGTTGATATTGATACCTGCATCATCGGTTGTTATGGGTATTGTTATGATCTGGTTGGCTATAACGAATGACGATGGGCTTGTAGTGGATGACTACTACAGAAAAGGAAAAACAATAAACAAGGTACTCAAGCGTGATGTTGCGGCTGTAAATTATGGCCTTGAAGCAGATATTCAGTTTGATTATGAACTGCACCAGGTAACTATGAAGCTGACAGCAGGCACGGGTTTTGATCGGCCAGACAGGGTAGTCATTCATTTTTTCAATGCGACGCGTACAGGTCTTGATAAAACGGGTGTATTCACACATTCAGGAAGCAGTCTCTATACAGCAAGCTTTCCAGAGCTTAATCATGGTCGATGGTATATTCAGGTTGAAGCAAATAACTGGCGTTTGCTCGGCTCATTGTCTGTTCCGGATAACAGCAAGATTCACATCCGCGCGATAGAATGAGGTATGCCTTCTGAGATTACACTGTTATCCGCATTATTGACCGGTTTTTTTGGGTCTGTTCACTGCATCGGTATGTGCGGAGGCATAGTAGGTGCTCTTACGGTTGGTCTACCCGAAGGTACAAGACAGGCGCCGAGCGCGATACTTCCGTATCAACTCTTTTACAATGTAGGACGTATTACCAGTTATACCATTGCTGGAGGGATGGCTGGTTTTATCGGGACAAGGATTCTGCACACCGCTTCACTTTCTCAGGGTCAATTAGTGGGTATGATTGTATCCGGCATGTTTATGATTGCACTGGGCCTGTATATTAGTGGATGGTGGAGAGGGCTTGTATTGCTTGAAAGACTGGGTAGCAAGATATGGCAATACATTGAGCCCATTGGTCGGACGTTTATCCCTGTAACACATCTATGGCAGGCACTGTCGCTGGGGCTTGTCTGGGGGTGGCTGCCATGCGGGATGGTCTATGCTGTTCTGGTCTGGTCGTTGAGTGCGGGTAGCGCGACCCAGGGCGCTATGTTGATGCTGGCATTTGGTCTGGGAACACTGCCAACGTTACTGGCCTTAGGTGAATTCGCCAGGAAACTGGAAAGCTTTCGTAACAAGCATGTGGTACGTAAGATCGCAGGCATCATTATAATATTCTTTGGTGTGTGGATATTAATTAATAGTGGCGGCCATGATCTGATGGATAGCCATAACCATCATTAGTTCACGAGCTTGCCAAATGTCCTTGGTGGTTTTCTGTGTTTTGTAGCCTGCTCGTATGCATAAGCATACTGAAATAACTTGTGTTCATCGTAAGGCCTTGCCAGAAACTGTAACCCTGCCGGCAATCCATTCTTTGTAAAACCCATGGGTACGGTTATCGCGGGTTGTCCGGTGTGTGGGGCAATAACAGGACTGTTATTGCCATGTGGGCTCTTATCATCATTTATTTTTCTGGGAGGGTTGCTCCAGGATGGATAAATAATCGCATCAATGTCTGCCTTGTTCATGGTCTCAACTACAGCATCAAGAAATTGTTTTCGCCTTGGGTCACCCTGTACATCTATACATGGTGGGTCCATGAGATTAGGATCATTTGTTTCATTCATTGCCCATTCTATTGCGCCGATATTCTGTTCCCTGAAAAGTTTTTTCTCAACGACTTCATCCAGTGATGATACAGGGGCAGATTTTCCAAGTGATGCCAGATAATTTTTCAGGTCATAGCGGAACCGGCTACAGAAGCCCGTTGCTTTGCGAAGCTTATCGAAACCGGGTATTTCTATTGGGTCAATGATTGTTGCGCCGGATTTTTGTAGATCAGAAATCGCCTGATCCATGAGATGTAGGATTTTCCTGTCAGCAGTTTCTGTTTCAAATAACTGTCTTATTATGCCTAAACGAACATTCTTTAGTCCATCCTTGCGAAGGTATTTCGTGTAATCCTCTTTTGTTTTACCAACTCCATTCTGTGTTACAGGGTCTGCGGGGTCATAACCGGCTAATACAGAATATACAATTGCCATATCCTTTACATTTCGCATTAATGGGCCACCGATATCACGGTTTGACACCAATGGTACTATTCCATCACGGCTCGTCGCACCAATAGTAGAGCGTATGCCCGCTAATGATAAATGGGATGCAGGTCCTCGAATAGAATTACCAGTATCCGAACCCATGCCAATTATCCCAAAATTAGCCGCTATCGCAGATGCAGTCCCACCACTTGAGCCGGATGGTACTCTTGAAAGATTATAGGCGTTTCTTGTTTCACCATGTGTTGAGCTAATCGTGTTATATGGACTGAATGCCCATTCACCCATGTTTGATTTAGCAATAATAATTGCATTTTCATCACGTAGTTTTCTTACCATAAAGGCGTCATCAGGAGGAAGGGAGCCTTTTAATGCGATAGACCCGGCTTCGGTAGGCATGTCGGCCGTATCAAAATTGTCTTTCAGAATCACAGGTATGCAGTGGAGTTTCCGCATTTCGCCTGTTATTGCAAATTTCCTGTCCAGTTGTCTGGCCTTATTGATAGCATTAGGATTGATATAGATTATCGAATTGAGCGTGGAAGATTGATCCAGTGTTTCAATGCGTTTTAAGTAACGATGTACAAGATATTCGCAGGTAATGGTTTTTAATCGTAAGGCTTTGTGTGCCTGGTCGATTGTTAGTTCAATGACATCAAAGTCTGTTTCTGTAACGGTAGTCTTTTTATTTTTATTAACTTGATCAGGTGAGCTTGCGTAGCTTGTGCATGTGATAATGATGGGGATGCATATTGCATGTCCGAGCCGGATAAATATGGACATATGTTTTTCCGCTATTTCTTGATCAGATTTTTAAGGAAGGCCAGATATTCCGGTTTGTCCCATGGTCTTCCTCCTAATGCAAGATATCTTAGCTTTCCTTTTGGGTCGATAAAGAACGTTGCCGGGAGCCCTCTGGGTTGCCAGCGCTCTGTTGCCAGGCCATCAATGTCCATAAGTGGATTCAGATCAGGTGCGACGATACCGATAAAATTAAATACCGTATCCTCGGATTCTGCGGTATTTACCAGTACGATTTCAAGGCCTGAATCTTTAAATTCAGGAAATATGGCCTGTATCGTGGGCATCTCCTTTCTGCAGGGCCCGCACCAGCTTGCCCAGAAGTGGAGAAAAATCCAGTGGCCGCTGGCCTTATCAATATTCCATTGTTGCTCATCAAGATCCTTTAGTAGTAGGGGAGGGGCGTCTTCACCATTTAACGTCATAATGCCTTTGGGTAGTTTTTCTTTTGCATAGCATGGGAATGCAGATATAAGCAATAACAGGAAAACGAACAATTTCTTCATGGGTCATCTCTCACGCATGATATTCCTTCAAAGACTACAGTCTTAAGCTTTCCTTTTTTGTTGGTTCCGGTTTTAAAATTCGCTGTTATTGTAAACGGCCCTGTTTGCATCGGAAGAACTATACTTCCACCAACGCCTTCGTCAAAGCGCAAATCCCTTGCTTCTGGCATCAAGGTCCAGCCAAAGGTTGACTGGTGCGCCTGAGGTAGTCCTGTTTCTTTCCATGCCTTCTTCCAGTAGTCTTTCTTGATTCTTTTGATTGTCTTGCCATTAATTGTGAATTCCCAATTATCCAGTTCCAGCCATAGGACATCAAATTTTTTGTTTTTTATAATGGGAGTTACATAACAGGTTTCCAGAATCCTGTCTATCGCGGACTGTTTAAATTCTCTGCCAATATAAAAGGCGGATAATTGTTCTGGCGAACGTAATACAATTCGCATAAATATTTCATCATCCTCGTACCTGTTTGGTTTTGTCAAGGAGGCAGCCACTGCCTGTAAGTTCACAAAGAACAGAGTTAATAAAAGAAAGGCCAGTATTGCTGGCTTTGATTTTTTCAAAGAGAGAGCCGTCATGTGGCTTTTCAATTAATACAGGTTCGCATGCATTTGTAGGCGGTATGGATTAGCGTAATTTACACTATTGAATATAAGTATTACTCATGATCCTTGCTTATTGTTTCAGCAAGAGGCCTGTATTGCAAACCATAAAACATCTCCAGATACCGCCTGGTTTCGTCGCGCTCCAGATTGGTAACGTATTTCCAGAATCCATATACCCGTGAAAGCGTCATCATGCGCTCCGCGTACAGTTTCCATGTATAACGGCTTTCGATTCTTTCTACGCCTCCTTTTGAAATCTGCTCCCAATATCCTTCATCGTCATTACATCGATCCAGAAAATTAACAATAATTTCTGTGCTGGCATCCGCATTGTTAGGGTCCAGGTGAAAGCCGGAAATATTATCTTCAATAATCTCAAGAGGCCCCCCGTATAGTGTGGCAAAGGTCGGTACGCCGCAGGCCATGGCCTCTATCACAGTCAAACCAAAGGCCTCGAACAGCGCTGGCTGAATAAAAGCACCATGTTTGTCAGCAATGCATCGGTAAAGTTCCCCGGCCATATTTTTTTCAAGGTGTTTTCCCAGCCAGCGGACATGGCCATCCAGTTGGTATTCATCCATGAGCTGATGCATTTTCAATATCTGGTCGCGCTCTTCTCTGTCAGGAGACTTATCAGGGTCTATATGGCCTGCAACAACGACCAGGTTTGCCAATTCACGTATTTTTTCACTTTTCCCATACCACTCTACCAGACTGGTAATATTTTTAATCCGGTCCATCCGCGCCATGGTAAAGAGTAGAGGTTTTCCGTTATCGATCAATTTCCCTCTGGCTTGCGGTTCGGGATCTCCATATATCAGTTCGTTGATCTCATCATGTAAGCTGGTCAACCTTTGTTGGGTCTCTGTGTAAGGGAAGTATACTTCTGCATCCGCACCCGGAGAGACAATATTGAATTTAGGATCAAACATATCAATCCCATGAACAACCCGATACAGTCCTGGCATGGTGAAAGCACTATAGCTTTCATACTGGCCAACGCTATCTTCTCGTCCTGATATTTCCTGGTATGTGCTGGTAATAATAAAATCAGCAGCATTCATCGCAATTACGTCGGCAGTAAACTGACAGGAGAAATGGTATTCACTGTCGCTGTCATGCCAGTATAAATCTGAATATACGTATTTTGCCTTTTCAAGAGCATGAGCGATATTGCACTGTGTAACCTTAAGATTATGTGCAAGGAGTGTGGCAACCAGATTTCCATCAGAGTAATTACCTACAATTAGATCTGGTCGTCCGCCAAGTTCAGCCAGTATTTCTTTTTCTACTTCAGCAGAAAAGTCTTCCAGGTAAGGCCATACCTCAAATCTGGATATCCACTGTTGCAGGACCTCGCCATTTGAATTGCGGAATGGAACGCGTAATATTCTTGCATTTTCAGTGCCAACGATGCTTTCCAGTTTTTGATCACAGGTAGTATTACCCGCCTCAGGAATGAGACGGCTGATGACTATAATCTGTGGTTCAATTTCTAACCCTTGTTCTGCGATTCTCTTGCGCATTTCTTTTTCAAGTGCGCGTACCTGGTCCAGGATATAAACTACCTGACCACCTGTATCAGGAAGGCCGAGCACATTGGATTGTCCGAAATAGCCATGTGGTGACATGATGACCATGCTGAAAATCATCGGGATACGGCTTAGAAGCTGTTCCAGGTTGCCGGGCTCTGGTGCCTCGAGTATGTCAGATAACAGGTTCAGGCTTTCTCTTATGCGTGTTACCGTGTTGCCCCAGCCTTGCTCAAAACCCAGTGTTCTGAGTGTGTGAATTACACTAATAGATTCTGCATCCTGGGGTTGTTCATTCAGGTAATCTTCTGCGCGGCGTAAGGCTTTACGTAGTTTATTTACGTCAGTGATCTGGTCGTTCAACATTAGTTGAATGCCCTGGTATTGATGTACACGCAGGAATTCAAGAATTTTATGGTCGCCTTGCTCCAGATCCTGAAATAGCTGACTTGACAGTTTCCGGTTAAGGAACTCTACGCCATTACCAATAGAGCGTGTTTCCTGTAGTTTTGGAAATTCCCGGTTGAAGGGAGCAAGGTCAACTTCAAGCATCCATTTTCCTGCTTTGTCTTTATCGAGGATAAGTTTTTCCTTGAATTTCAGGAATTCTGATGTTGTTACTTCTTCAAACGCCATTTCTTCAAAGTGAAAACGTATATAAACCCAGGTTGCCTTCCGAGGTCGAATGGCTAGATAAATCCATGGAGAATCTATAGCGGCTTCCTGGGCCTGTCGAATCATTCTGCTTATACTGGTGTCGCAGAGGTCGTGCTTGTTTTCACTAGAGCAAAATTTCTGGAATTCAGCCCACAGGTCAGTTTGTAGCAGAAAGGGCTTACCAAGGTTAATATAGTGCCTAAGCAGTGGATAAACCGTTTCACGATGTGTATGTAGATATTCTGTCAGTGATTCAAACACGTCATTACCTTTATGTTATTTTTTCTAGCCTGTCTCGGCCGGTAAACGAAGCTTACCCAGGAAATCATAGTGCTCAATGCCCTCAATTACACCCCTGGCATAATGTTGATTTGCAAAAAATATTCTGGGTTTCCCGCGTAGTTTCTCCAGTTCGGCGCTGTAATTACCAACAACAACACCAAGGTTATTTCCGCTTAGCATTCCCTCGTCATTACCTGAGTCCCCGGCCACTAAAAAGCGTTCAGCCGGAATACCCCAGCGCATGGAAAGATAACGTACGGCAAGGCCCTTGGATGCACGAACAGGAAGTATGTCCAGATAAGCACCGTGTGAAAAGACGAGCTTTGCATGCAAATCAAGCTTTCTGAAATGACAATTAATTTCCTTTTCACTGGGCATCTTGTCCAGGTCGATGTTGTAGCTTATTTTGTATTTACGTTGTTCACTTTTTGCCTGAAGCTTGAGGCCAGGAATTTTTGATGCAGCCTTCATCAGCTTCTCTGGTTCCCATCGGTATTCAATTTGTCTTTGCCAGCCCGTATCTTCAATCATGTTTTGGCCATAGCCGTAGTGGATTTCTGTGCCTACGGCTGTAATGAGCATGTCTGGCATGGGGATTCCCCATTCGTTTATTACTTTTATGGCGCTTTCCAGGCGTCTGCCTGTTGCTATCCCCAGGCCTACGTGCCCGTTTGCCAGGTTTACTTTGTAGAGTAATTCCTCCAGACCTTTCTTGTCACCGATTAGCGTATTGTCAATATCACAAATAAGTATCCGATCGACACTTGGCAGCCTGTTTTTGGAGAATCTGGAAACGCGTTTTTTCTGCTTTCTCCCTATTATTTTTTGTATTTCGCGAACGTACTTTTTTACATGGCCATCCCATGTATAGTGTTCCTTGGCACCTTGTTTTCCATTCCTGCTCCAACGTTTCCACCTGGCCTTGTTGGTTATGGCATCCAGTATGATATTACCCATTTCATCTGCATCCAGGGGGTTAACAAGAATGCCGTTCCTGCAATGCTTGATAATGTCAGTTGGGCCGCCATCCCTTGTTGCAACAATGGGGGCGCCACATGCGGATGCTTCGATTAGTGTTAAGCCGAATGGTTCGGTAAGTGCAGGGTTGACAAATACGCCCCGGCTTCTGGCGACAAGGCGGTATAAGTCCGGTACATCACTTGATCTATGATGTTTAAAATATGAGACCGAGCCATACAAATCATAGTAATCAATTAGCATCAGTAGCTCTGTTAGAACTTCTCTGGCACCTTTTTCCATGGAGCGAATATCGTCACGGTTACCAGCAACGATTACCAGATTTGCATGTTCCCTTAGTTTCTGGTTTTCACCATATGCACGAACAAGTGTTGAAATATTTTTTCTTACATCAGGTCGTGACAATGCAAGTATCATTGGTTTCTTCGGGTGCTTCAGAAAACGGTTGACATCATTTTCAATTGCAGGCCTTTTATCACCCCGTTGGGGGGGGTGGAAATTAACCAGATCTATCCCTGGCGGGATTATCATCATTCGTTTCGGTTGATAGTTTTCATATTGACTGTATTGCTCTTCAACTTCCTGACTGGTGCTGGCGATAACCAGGGCGCTATTACCAAGTGCAATTTCCTCGGCCTCAATCCTTTGGCTTATGTTGTATTGGTTTTCTATTGTTTTTTCATTGGCACCGCTATCCAGCATGCGTTGTTTTTTGACTCTTCCCAAAGAGTGTCCAGTTTGTATTAGCGGGACCCCAAGTAGTTGAGACATACGAGAACCGACATAACCTGCATCCGCATAGTGACCATGAATAACATCAGGAACTCTACTGATCTTCCTGAAATGTTGTAAGGAATTATCGATAAAACTATCCAGGTATGGCCATAATACCTCTTTCCTTAAGTATCTTCGTGGGCCACAGGGTAGCCTGATGATATTTGCGCCATGCGCAATTTCCTCCATGGGATATGAGTAGTCAGTGTCAATTTTGGGGTCTATGACCTGTCTGGTCAGTATGTCTACACGATTAACATCAGGGTGTTCGGAAAGGGCGCGGGCCAATTCAATTACATATTTGGTTTGACCTCCAGTATCTGCATCACGGCCCAGTTCCATATTATGGCCACGAAGAAGTCCATGTATACTAACTAGTACTATATACAGTTTATTCTGTTCTGTTTCCATGCTACTGGGTTTATTGTTCTTCATATTCTTGGGTTAGTGGCGAAATGGTTTGTATAAAGCGTGATTGTCTGAAGTTGCGCCATGTATGCCACAGATAGTCGATGAAAATTCAAGCGCATGCTTTAATGTCTTCTCATTAGGCCAATTCTGCAGCAGGCCAAAAATACTTATTGCGCTAAATGCATCGCCGGCCCCCACGGTATCGGCTAGTTCTTTTGCTGCTACCGGTTTTGCGGTAAGTGTCTTATCTGGAGAAATAAAATACGCACCTTTTTCTCCCAATGTTACAATCAAAATCTCCAGCCCCAGTTTCTGGCATAACTGAGATGCACAGGTCTCGATTTCCTTGTCTGGAACAGATTCTCTGTTCAGGACAGATGCCAGTTCATGCTCATTCAGTTTTGCCCAATTTGCTGTTTCAAGTGATCGTATAACCTTTTTAATATCACTCCATGGAGCTCTGAGGTTGATATCAACAAAAACAGGTAATTTCTTTTCTGTAATAATATTTAATAATGTATAGTCAGATTCGGGTGACCGGGTAATAAGAGAGCCGTGATATAAAAGAGAATAATTATCATCAGGCAGGTTTTTAATCGGTTCATAGTTGATATGGTCATAAGCCTGATCGGGTAAAATATCAAATGTCGGTTGTCCCTTGTCTAATAACACCTGAACAGTGCCAGTTGGACGTTCATCATCAACCTGAATACCCCTGGTGTCCATGCCCCATCCCCGCATGGAAGCCAGCACCTGTTCACCCGTACTATCTTTTCCAATTTTGCTGATGAACAAAGGATTCAGTCCTAATCCCTGTAAGTGCCATGCAACATTAAACGGCGCACCTCCTAATACAGATGTGCCATCTTCAAACTGGTCAAATAAAACCTCACCATAAATAATAGGTCTGCCCGAGTACTGCGACGGCATTTTCAACTCCGTTTTTATTTTTCTAATTTAAAAAACTTATTGCTTTATTAGTTGAATTCAGATTTATTAATGCTTCTAGATGTTGACAAATTCCATCTGAAATCCAGCGATCTCAATAATATCGTGCTCTTTTAATTCCTGTGCTAATGATCCTATAGGTTTACCGTTGATCAGGGGGGCATCAGAAGAGCGTTTGCTCTTTATGTTTTTAAGTGCAGAGATGGTATAGCGTGTATTACCGCGTGCAATTACGGCTAATGAAATACCCTTGTATCCGATAGTATTAAATGGTTTCCGCATTTCCATGACTGTATTAGCAGAAGGGCCATTCAATATCTTTGCGCCTGCTAAAGGTAGGCCTTTGGCGGGATCCTCAGGTAGTTCTCCGGTGTTTATGGTCTGGGTTTCAGAGAGTTCTGCCTTTATAAACATGGTCGGTTCATATTCAGCTTTTTCCTCACTGAAGTAGACGAGTTGGTGTGTTCCTGTCTGAATAATATCACCATGCATTAGCAGAATTTTGCTTATATGTTTTCCATCTACCAATGTACCATTGGTGCTGCCAAGATCTTCAGCAAAAGTCTCTCCACCAAAAGTATTAATCAGGGCATGCCTTCCACTGACGGTCTTGTCATTAATCTGGATATCATTACCATGCGAGCGTCCTATGCTGATCGATTCCTGATTGATGGGGTATTCCTTAATAATGGCGCCATCTAGTGTAAGAATCAGTTTGGCCGTCATAATCTTTTCCTGGTATCTGATTATTGATTAACAGTTAATAAATACAATTACTAAATTGTTGTTGTATTGGTAGTGGGTTTCATTTTTATCATTGGCTTTTGCAACATTTATCGGCCAGTAATGCACAATCATTAACTTTTGGCTTTTTTCCAGGCCAGGGGAAAGCCAAAAGTCATGCTCTATGTAGGGATGAATAACAACAGAACCCTTAATAATTGTGTTTTTAATGCTCAGGTTCCTGGGTACTATCTTTGAATATTCTTTTTACAAAGTATAGAGCACTAGCTATATATCTCATCCTGAAGCAGCTTATATTGCTCAAAATTTTCTTTATGTTTACATTTTTTATAAGCTTCGGTGCCCGAGATGAGATTTTCATCCAGCAATTTTCGTAACGCATTATCAAAACTTTGCATACCCTGCATGGATCCACTTTGAATAACATTATCGATTTGCTCGGGTTGCCCCTGTCTGATGATGTTGGATATTGCAGTGTTATTTAGCATTACCTCCACCACGGCCATACGGTCTCTGTTATCTTTTAGGCGAATGAGTTGTTGGCAAACAATGCCGCAGATTGATGTGGATAGCATGGTGCGTATGTAGGGCTCATCTCCCGGAGGGAACACATTAATTATACGTTCAACTGTTGCTGCCGCACTATTTGTATGGAGGGTTCCGATAATTAGAATTCCCATTTCAGCCGCAGTTACTGCCATGCTGATCGTCTCAAAATCTCTTAATTCACCGACAAGAATAACATCCGGGTCTTCTCTTAAGGCAGATCTGAGTGCCTGTACAAAACTGTTTGTATGAGTGCCCACTTCTCGCTGGCTGACCAGGCTGCTTTTGTTCTGGTGTGCATACTCTATAGGGTCTTCAATAGTGATAATATGTGCCTTTCGTTCAGTGTTTATATGGTCAACCATAGCCGCAAGAGTTGTGGTTTTCCCAGAGCCGGTAGGCCCTGTGACCAGTATCAGCCCTTTGGTTTGACCGCACAGATTCTTGATGATGGGTGGTAGTTTCAAATCATCCAGTGTTTTAATCTTGTTCGGGATAATCCTGAAAACAGCGCCTACACCCTTTACGTGTCTGAAGACGTTTACCCGAAACCTGGAAAGGTGGGGTGCTTCATAGGTGAAATCAATGCTGTCCTTATTTTCGAATTCCTTTCGTTTATGTTCGGGCATGATTTCTGTCAATAATTCCATCGTTTCTTCTGCATCAAGTTCACGATACTTGATAGGGTAAATGTCCCCCTGTAGCCTCATTCTTGGTGGGTTACCAGATACAAGGTGCAAGTCTGACCCATTTTGCTTGATCACCATTTCAAGAAATGAATTTATGCGATTTTCATTGTCCATAGGATGAAAAATCTAACTAACATTAATATTAAGTTGTGGAAGTATTTCAGGGTTTGTTACAAATGCCTGAAATATGCTCTTGTCTGTTGCATGTTTATATGCGTCATCAGGGTCGATTTCTTTCTTGTTTAATGCTTTCATCAGGGCCTGATCCATTAGCTGCATGCCTTTGTTTGCACCTGTTTGTAACATAGATGGAATCTGGTGCATCTTTCCATTCATAATCAGATTTGATATTGCAGGTGTATTTACCAGTATCTCGGTAATTGCCTTCAGTTCCCTGTTATTCGCTGTCTTGATTAACTTCTGGCTGATGACGCCGCGCAGGTTATGTGCGAGGAAGGTTACTGCCTGATGTTTCTGTTCTGTTGGCATTGCGTCAATAATTCTGTCCATGGTTTTCATTGCAGAGGAAGTATGTAAGGTGCCCAGTACCAGATGCCCTGTTTCTGCGGCTGTCATCGCCAGAGAGATGGTTTCCGGATCGCGTAGCTCACCAACGAGAATAACGTCGGGGTCTTCGCGCAGCGCGGCCCTCAGACCCATTGCAAAGCTTTCTACCTGGCTACCAACTTCTCTTTGAATAACCAGAGACATGTTACTTTTGTATAGATATTCAACAGGGTCTTCAAGCGTAATAATATTTAATCTGCGTGTGTTGTTGATGAGGTTGATCATGGCCGCAAGGGTAGTTGTTTTTCCAGTACCTGTTGCACCGGTAACCAGGATCAGCCCATGCTGGATATTAAGCATTTTTTCAACAACAGCAGGTAACCCAAGATCGGACAGGCTTGGTATCTGTAATGCAATTACTCTGAAGGAAGCGCCAAGGCCACCCAGTTTTCTGTATATACTGACCCTGAATCTGCCCAGTTCTTCATCCTGATAAGAAAAATCCAGGTCATCACCGCTTTCAAGTGTTGATTTTTGTTCGTCAGTCAATATCTCATAAAGCAGGTCATGTAATTCGGTTTCACTGAGTTCTCTGTATTTGATCGGTACAAGGTCGCCCATTATGCGAAGCAGAGGAGGTGATCCTACTGCAAGATGTATATCTGAACAGCGCTGCTCCCGACCTAGTTGTAAGAATGCATTTATCCTGGCCACCAGATTATTCCTTGAGTACAGAGTTGAGTTTCGCCCTGATTTCATCAAAGCTTTGAAAGCGGTCGTCAGGCTCTATTGCCATGGCGGTGGTAATGATTTTTTCCAGGCCTTCAGGAATTCCAGGATTGATTTCACGAGGCGGCATGGCTTTTCCTTCTACATGCATAAAAAGTGTTGCCATTGGGTAATCCCCTGAATAAGGGGGGTTCCCGGTAAACATTTCATACATAATTATACCCAGGCTATATATGTCGGTTCTGGAGTCAAGGGTTCTTCCATGTGCCTGTTCTGGTGCCATATAGGTTGGCGTGCCTATCAGCATGCCGTTTTTTGTTAGCCTGGAGTCGGACTGGCTTGCGGCAGCCGAAATACCAAAGTCCGCAATCTTTGTTACATCTTTATCATTGATCAGGATGTTGGCGGGCTTAAGGTCCCTGTGTACTACATTTTCAGCTTGTGCTGCACTCATTCCGTTGCAAATATCGTTCAGGATGTTGAGTCCACGTTTTATCTCAAATGGGGTTTTACTCACCAGTTCATCTGCGAGTGAATGACTTGGAAAGTATTCCATCGAGATCGCATAATTATTCCCGAAGGTAAGCAGATCATATGTCCGGATAATATTCTTTTGGGTTACCTTGCGGGCGTAGCGCAGTTCATGCTTGAACCGTTCAAGGGACGTATCGTCAGATGTATTCTGGGGATTAAGGAACTTTAATATGCACTCTTCGTTAACCATTAAGTCCTCTGCCTGTATAATTACGCCAAAGGCACCCCGACCAATTCTGGATATTATGCGGTATCGATCTGACAGTATTATGCCTGGAGTCAGTTTCTCCGGGTCAATATATTCTGTTGTCAGGTTGTTTGTCTTGTCCAGGTCAAACGATGGTGTTTGCAGGTTGTTGCCTGAGCCCCCTGTATTTTCAGCAGTACCCAGTAGTTCCGTTTTTTCGTTATTGCGAGAATTTATTGTACTGATCGTTTCCCTGGCAAGATCGGACAGTTCTATGTTTGGTTGTTGAAACAATTGAGTAACAGCATCCTGGACCTGCTCTATATGTTGATCATCAGTAAGTTTCCCCAGTGCATGGAGTGCTGCTTTGCAAACACTGTCATTATTGCTTTCCAGTTGGCCAAGGATGGGTTCGATTGCTTCTGAACTTCCCAGTTTTGCCAGTGCACGAATAGCAACCTGTCGGGCCTGCGGTTCCTGTGTCAGGAGGGCTTGCAGGGGGGCAATAGCTCGCTTGTCCCCCAATTCCGCCAATGCATCGGCAGCGCGTTCCTTGACCCACCAGTCATCATCCTCAAGCGCTTCGATAAGAGAATTAAATGCACGGTTATCCTTGCTGGTATTCAGAATTTCAATCGCAGTCCTTCTCATAAAGTCATCCTTGTCCTTTATGAGTTCGAGTACCGCATCAACAACCTTTGGCCCGCCAATTGAACCCAGTGCATCAGAGGCACGGACCCTTACCCACCAGTCCTTGTCTCTAAGTGCGTCCAGTAAATCCTTTACCGCCCTGTGGTCGCCTATCTCATTGAGTACTTCTACCGCGGCTCTGCGAACATACTCGGAATCATTCTGCATTGCATCAATCAGGTATTTGATGGTATCTGGGTCATTTATATTTATCAGAGTTTCTATTGCCCTTGATTGAACCATTATATCAGGGTCGTCCAGAAGAGGGCATATGAGACTTGCAGATACAGGTATATCCAGGCGCGCTATTCCTTCAAGTGCTGCTCGTCGGACATGCTTATTTGAATCCAGCAAAAATGAAGAAAGCACGTCCTTTGTTTCCAGCGAGCTGAAATTTGACAGGGTCCTTGATATGCGAGCACGAATACCAGGGTCATCATGTCGTGCAAATTTTATAATATCGGGAAGATTGCCTTCATTGGCGATCAGATCCAGAAGCTGGAATAGAACAGACCTTATATTAGTAGATACCCTGCCAAGTTTCTGCAAAAGCTCATTATGGTTGATTTTATCCTTCTGGGCCTTGAGTATATCGAATAACATGTTTTTCGATATGCTGGGGTCATCAATGTAGTCAAGTAGTTTATTGGGGTCAGCCAGATTAGATGTAGACAATAGTCGTGTCAGTGCGCTTGTTATTTTATGATTATGGCTTCCTAGCCCTTCAATATAATCCGGTAGTGACTTGTCGCTAATAAAACCCGCTAACAAATTTTCAATGATTTCCGGGTTCTCGCTTTCAGGAATGGACTCTATTAACTGGGGGATAGTGGCAGGGCCAATCTGTTTTATTTTCAAAATAGCACGAACGGCATCTGGTGAAGAAGCAGATGTTGCAGCCAGTATGGAGGCGACTGCCTTGTTGGTCTTGTATGAATTCAGGAAGCCCATAGGGTTCAACGTAAATAGTAACCAGTAGCTTTATTCATTCTGATGTGGTTGCTCTGTCGTGTTCAGTGGCCTGATTAATATAGTTCTTGTTGACAAGATAGATCGTATCCTTGTTGATATGGACTTTTATGAATCGTTCGTCTGATCTGTTCAAGTAGTCATACAGCCGGTTTTGATCGGGAGGCAAGGATTCCTTTATTTCGCCGTTGATTGCAGCGCCATCCATCATGTGCAACCTGCAGTGAAGGGGGTTTTCTATCTGAGGTGAGCTACCATTAACATCCTCATATTCCAGCCTGATAATGGATGATTTATTATAGAAGCGGATTTCATCGGGGTCTTCCCGTTTCAAAACAAGAAATTTTTCATCCAGATTCAGTGCTTCGCAAGGATCTTCTTTGCCAGCATGGTCTGTGCTTTGTTCACGAGTATATATTGAACCGATGACTCGTCCTTCCGGGTGAACCCATAGTGAAACCCTGGTCAGTTTCTTGGGGACTTTCAAATGATCATTGGACATGGGATCCCCCTTAAACTGTTTGTTGGAAGAAGTTATGCTTGTTATACCATGACCTCATGCGGTCATGCTTTGACTAATCTTACTTTGTATCGGCCAATTTAGGCAAAAGTTCAGCATTTATAAATAGTTAGCTTTAAAAATATGCAGATTAAATATTACAGTTCATCATCTACCAGAGAGCAAATAACTGATTTTAATAGAAAAAATATCCACCATCTTAATGGTCAGTAATTATTCAATTACCATTCTTTTATTATCATCTAAATTGTTTGGTTTAGGGGATGGGTCGTCTTTCCATAACTGGTATCGGTCATTCAGATGACAAAAACATAGCTTATCCTGTGTGCAGTTTTGCTAAGGTTCACTACACTTTTATTTATCTTACAAAAAAATCAGAATAATTTCATTAGTTCACCTGGAAACACGTATGCGTATAACAGCCTGTGGTCACGCTAAACATACCGGACATCTGCGCGATCACAATGAAGATAATTATTTTGTTGATTGCAAGCATGGTTTGTTTGTCGTTGCGGATGGTATGGGAGGACATGATGATGGCGAAATAGCCAGCATGATTGCCGTAGACTTCATTAAAGATGCGGTAAGACGCGGCATATCTCTTCAGAAGGCAGTAGGTGCTACGCATAATGCGATTTTAATGGCGACAGAAAGAAATATTGGTTCGCCGGGCATGGGTTCAACCGTTGTTGTAGCAAAGTTTGATGACAATCAATATGAAATTGTTTGGGTGGGGGACAGCCGGGCATACTTATGGGAAAACAATAATCTTATACAGCTGACTACAGATCACTCCTATGTGCAGAGGCTACTGGATTATGGTCATATCAGTGAGCAGGAAGCATTAAATCATCCTCAACGTAATATTATTACCAGGGCGCTGGGTGGTGTGGAGAAGGAACAGGTAGAGGCAGAAAGTATTCGTGACACATTTTATCGTGGAGAACAGATACTGCTTTGTTCCGATGGCCTGACGGATGAGGTTTCTTATGCCGGGATAGCAAGTGTGCTGTCTGAAAGACTTGATGAACAGCAAAAAGTGGACAAGCTGGTTCAAAAGGCGCTGGATAACGGAGGTTCTGATAATATTACAGCAGTATTAATCTCAGCACCTGATGATGCGCCGGAAAAAACTAACAGGGACATAACGGTAATCATTGATGCTAACCAATAATCAACATTCAAAGAGCTTGGTCTGATAGTGGCTAATGTCTCATGTTAGCCAAAGGCAGTCATTACGCGAAATGTTGTAGATGACTCAAACCGACCCAAAGGAGACCTTCGCCCGGTGACCAAGAAACGCTACATTTCTAACCGTTGAAGCTCAGCTGGTTTCTACTTAATGGCTTTGATAGAGAACTAATATCTTGGTATTAGTATGGTATTATAGCCTTATTTTTGATAAGGTACACCTTGCCAGCCAGCCAAACAAATAAAAAGACTGGCAATAAGAACTAAGAATTTTCAGAGAAAGAATAATGAATAAATCACGCTTCTTGGACGCTTTATGCGCTTGCCTCTGTTATTTCCACCTCGGCCTATGCAGCCACAATGCTAACGCAGCTTGCCCTCTTACCGTTAGGTAGAGTTGCACTTACAAATAGAATTCACGAAGGAGTATAGAAATGCAAAACAATAAAGTAACAGTATTAAATTCTTCTACTGTAGGGCTTATATTTATTTCACTGGCCATGATTTCTTCGAACGGTTTTGCTGTTCCACCTGGAAAAGCTAATTGTAGTGGCGACGTATATGAACGACTAAAATGTAGAAGTGATGCTATAAGCGGCCAGCTGACATATACGGATGATATGGCTTTCGCAGAAGGTACTCGACTAAGTAATCAAATCACAGATGAACGGCGCGCACATATTTCAAATGCAAGAATAAAAGCAGAGAATGGTAAATCAAGAACCAACAAGGCAAAATTTAAAAAGTATGCTCGAAATGAATCAAGGTCGCATAAAGATGAGATTGGACATTTTATGCCTCTCAGTAGTGCAGATGATATGGATGCCAATGGAATCTGTGATTTTGAGGAAGGTAATGAGGACGCCGAATGTTTAGCTGTCGAGCTTGATGAAGATGGTGCAACCCAAGCCTGTAATCCCTATAAGAGAAATAAGGGGAAAAGTGAAGGTCTTGAATGTGATGTATTCTACGATAGTGAAGACGAGGCTGATGTAGATCTTGTTGCTGAAGAAATGGAAGCAAATTTCATAGCAGTAGAGTCTGATTTAATGCAAATGAATGAACAACTAGATATTGCAAACGCCACCGAAGAGAACATTTCAAGCGCCTCATCAGACATCAGTGTGGCGGCCTCAGAAACATCCGCAGATGGCGGTTGTGAAATACCAGACGCGTCACCTGGGCTTTCTGAAGCTGTAGCTGCACTTAGAACAATTGCAGCTACAGTCAAAGGCGCCGGTACTATTTATGATGCTGCTAGTGACCAGGTATTTGTTGTTCTTGGTTCAGGAGGTAATATAGCCTCCTCTGCTACCGCGTTTCATTATGCTAGTTTAGCAGCTGAGATTGCATATATTGTTACTGATGAAGTATATCAAGCTGAAATAAGCGCTTTACAAGCGGCCACCACGGAATGTGTCGTTAAATCAGCTGATGCGATAGCTGAAACCGGCGAAAAAATAGACGATGTAATAGAATTATTAAATGCGCTTCAAGCGCAGATTTTAGCATCCAAAATTGAAATTAAGGAGAATGATGATGCAAATACCTCAAATATCCAGACTGATATAGAAAATACGCGGTCAGAATTATCTGACTTATTAAACACTCCTCAAGGCAAAAGAGAATGGTTTAATAGAAACTAATACTTAACGCCTTAATTTACATGTTTTGGACTGCTAGGATTTACTTTTTATCAGTTTTATTAAGCCTCAATACTTCATGGTGTTGGGGCTTTTTTATTTCTGGAATAAATTGGTTGAAAATACTTTTCAAGAATAATACTTCTGTATTGATCGACAGATTTGTAGCAGCCGGAGTCGATTTTTTATTACGGGCGCCGATGCTGATATCAATGGGACCCTGATTCCAGCTACAGGCTTTCTTTCGCCTCTAGCTTTATCGGCTTATTCGGGTTGGCTAAACGAAAAGTACAGGTTTGATCCACTCGACATCGCAACGCGTAGTATTTGTTCAACCCCGCCATCGTGTGGGGTTTGTTTGCGTTTACTCAATTAGGTGAATGACAAGTTTTGGCCGAAAGCAGAATTCGATAGCTGGAACTTAATGTCCGCTTACGCTGCTTTTCTGCCAACCGAGAAGAAATTGCTAAGGTCGGCTCCAGGGTGTTTTGAGGCATTAAAACCTGCGTAAGTTAAGTAGCCATTGCCTGTTGCATAGTCACACCCAGGTCAGCAGGGGAGTGTGAAGTCTTCACGCCGGCCGCTTCAAGCGCCGCAAATTTTTCTGTTGCTGTACCCTTGCCGCCAGCGATAATGGCGCCGGCATGCCCCATGCGTTTTCCTTTGGGTGCGGTGACACCGGCTATATAAGCGGCTACAGGTTTGCTTACATGCTGGCTAATATACTCAGCGGCTTCTTCTTCTGCGGTGCCGCCGATTTCGCCTACCATCAGGATGGCCTCGGTTGCAGGGTCGTTCTCAAACAGTTCGAGGCAGTCGATAAAGTTGGTGCCCGGTATGGGGTCGCCGCCAATGCCAATACAGGTGCTTTGGCCCAGACCAAGGTCCGTGGTCTGCTTTACGGCTTCGTAGGTGAGTGTGCCTGA
>DAOWEP010000075.1 GCA_030638455.1 Gammaproteobacteria bacterium | reverse complement strand
TAACACGCTGTGCTGAATAGCAAACAGAAATGTGGAAACCCAGATAGCGATGACTGAATATGACATTATGTCTCTTCTTCTTTCTCGTTCTCTATCTCTTTCTCTTCAATCCATTGCTCAAATTCCTGTGGCGGGGCGTAATGTCACTAACACCCTGTGCCGGGTGTTGTGATGTATTAATTTTTATCTCGTGTACGCAAAAAAGGAGTTGCCCCTGAATTGGCAAAGGATCCTGATCAGATAGGTATTTACGCGCAGGGTGTAAAAAGCCTGATCCAGATTGATGGATGGATTTTATAGCTGTTAATGCTATTGTAAATTGTGGTGATCTATATAAACGCCTTTTCTGGCTATTTCCATTTTATCATTATTTACCCGCCAAACCGGGCTTGGAACCACATAGACCGGTGTCCTTTCCTTGATTGTATAACGATAAGCCTCTTCAATGGCCAATTCCTGGTTAGGGAAAAGCCCAATCAGAACCTTGTACTGTTTATCTGGTTTGTTGTTCGGGTATAGTATGGTCAATATGATGCGTGGGTTATAACCTTTAACAGTTAGTGCATGCGACAAGCTCAAAGCATTACCTTCCATCAAAAAACTACCCACCTGAAGTGCATACAAATCAGTACTCTTGTTAGCTTTGTCAGTTGGCGTTGATTGTGTATGAACATTATCCGGCTGTTTAGGCGTTTCTTTTTCAGGTTTGTTCTGTTTTACCATATTATTAGCAACATTTTCTTTTACTATTGCTGTATTGATATGATCATTTTCAAGTGACGCCGTGTTTGTTTGAACTTCAGCCGCACTTGCTGATTTGATAATTGTTTCAAGACCTGCGCCGGTTGGCTCACTTGCGGTCAGCTCGTTAGGAAAGTCGGCGTCAACTTCCGCTTCGGCAACCTGGCTATCCTGTTCAACCGTATGATAAATCTGCGTAGTCATCAAACTTCCAGAGTAAAACCCGGCGATAAATAATATAATTGAGCTGACTATCAGGCCAGCTGCAATATATAAGACTTGCTTGTTATACAGATATTCCATAGTAACAATCCCCCATTTTGTTTTTCGAGATACCTTGATATGTTTTGTTTTCAAGATAATCTGGTCAAATTAATGACACTGATTTTATAAATGCAATAAATATGCCAATTGTCCTTATAAAACACTATGGCAAAGGATTGGTTAAGGATATCAGTAAAATAATTAAGGTAAATTTATCGTATAAATAGCATACCAGGTAAGAAAGTAAGGAAGTAAAGTAAGGGGCCAGAGCCACTACTGTCCCACAAATGCGTCATTCCGGCGGATGCCGGAATCCAGGATTTTTAATGCATTGTTTAATCAGTTGCTTACTGGATACCGGCCTTCGCCGGTATGACGCTATTCCTCTTTTTAAATTTCATATCCATGAAAAGCTTGGTGCCCTGTAATTGCTATAATAATAGCTTTAAGCACTCTTTTATGATCTTTATGTGGGACAGCAGTGGGCCAGAGCCTTTTTCTTACTTTTGTTTTTATAGAGAGATTGTTTTTTCTTCTTCTTTCTCCTCAACCCACTTCTCGAATTCTTGCGGCAGGGGCGTAATGTCTGTGACATCATGTGCAGGATGTTTTTCTGTATGAATCTTTATTTCATAGAGTCGGTTTTCAGTTAACGGGTGGGTACTGAAAAACACTGGTGGTTCTAGTCTGCCGGCCTCTTCTTTCAGGATTTTAAACAGTTCGTCGGCACCGCCCAGGTGACCATAAATAGAATTCAGTGCCTGGATGGCCGTTTCGTCTGCCTGTGATTCCATATCGCGGTTGTATTTCAGGATGGTGAGATAGCCTGTTTTACCGAGGAAGCTTTCAATAATGGCATCGCCGGCGGCAGTGCTGATAACGGACAGCGCAAGCCCAACGATCACACCACGACCAAGACTCCTGATGGGGTGACGATGTTTGATATGGGCAATCTCATGTGCCATCAACATGGCCAGTGCATTTTCATTGGGTAGTTTTTCCAGCAGACCGCGAAAGAAAAATATGTGCCCGCCCAGGGTGGCAAAGGCATTCACAGTTTCATCATCCAGATAGTGGATGGTGATCTTCATGTCTTCCGGCAGATCTTCTGCCCGGACGATGCGGTCCGCCAGTGACTGCAAATACTCAGGTAGCGGGCCTTCTTCGGTACTGGCCTCGACTCCTGAAAAGGTGATGTTCTGTTCAACGCTAAAAGGAATGTAGGAGGTGATTACGTCCGCGAACAGTATCAGTATCAGTACGAGTGCAAAGATGGCGGCCATTACGCCGCCGGTCAGCCACAGAAATTCCTTGAGCGGGTGGGTCTTGCTGGTGTTGATGCCCTCGGGGATTTCCGGGTTGGAATACTCCAGCTTGCTATCCTCCCTGGCTGGGAATGATAGCGGTCCCATAGGCAAGTACCTCAACGGAGCCGACCTGTTGACGTTTTCCCTTATAAATACTGGCGGTCTCAAACTTGATATTGAATACCTGCTTCGCACCCATTTCATGTGCCTGCTGCTTCATGCGCAGGATGGCTTCACGGCGGGCGCGATCGATCAGTGTCTCATAGGAAGTTATTCGGCCACCGACGATGTTGCGCAGCACTGATATGAAGCGTTTAAAATAATCAACGGAAATAACCACGTTGCCGGTGACCAGGTTGCAATCACAGGCCTTGCTTATCATCGGGGGGGTCCTGGCGGCTATGGCAGGCAGTATGTTCAGTTCCTTTTCACGCTGGATGATGGATTTATAATGTTTCAGTTCGGCATAACGCCCAAAGCCGTAACCCAGCGCCAGCAGTGTCAGAAAAACACCTAGATCAATCATTACATGTCCTCCAGTGTTACTGCGGTTCCATAGGCAAACAATTCAGCGGCACCGGCTGCAATGCTGGATGTTGAGAAGCGCACGTTCAGCACCGCATTGGCACCCACGGCCTCTGCCTGCGCGACCATTCTTTTGACGGCTTCTTCGCGGGAGTCCTGCAGTAATTCGGTATAACCCTTCAGTTCGCCGCCGAAAATGTTCTTTAAGCCCGCCATAATATCACGGCCAACATGCTTGGCTCGCACCGAACTGCCCTGTACCAAACCCATGTGTTTGGTAATTCGCTTGCCGGGAACAATTTCGATATTGGTTATCATCATAATATAGTTTCCCTTTCCTATACGGTTAGATATTGTTGAATCAACGCAAGACTAAAGATTAACCTTTCATTAAGGTAATTGCCATCGGAAAAAGCCGGGTTAAAGTGAGCTGCGATTCCAGGGAAGGAATCGGTACGAGCACAAGCAGTCGAGACACCAATTGCCTGGTGTTTATATCGATTGAGCAGTGGGCAAAATTCAACGATCAGTTCGTGAGCTTATCACTATAGTTTAAATGATCGGGGTATGGTCAATAAGTGTCTATTCATCCGCCATTTCCAGATCATCTGCAACAGCCGCAAGACCAGCCTTCGCACATTTTTCATCAATATCACCCGATGGTGCACCGCTTACGCCAATGCCGCCATAAATTACCCCACCTATTTGAATGACAACGCCACCGGCTGACATGACTACCCCGTCTATCCGTCCGATGGGAGAATTGGCGAGTCTGTCCATTGTGGATGTGTCTACACTGAAGTTTGCTGCGGTGTAGGCCTTCATCTTGCTAATCTTCAGTGTTACCGGCGGTGCCAGAGTGTCGCGAAGTGTGGCCTGAACAATGCCGTTTTTGTCGACGACCGTTACCGCTGCCAGTACGCCCTGTTTTCTGCATTCTGCAATGGCACCTTGCGCTACTGCGTTGGCAGATTCCATGGTTAAGCGTTTAACCGACAGGGTAGGGGATGAATCACCCTGTGCCGGGCCAGTGAGTGCTATTGCCGTGCAGGCAATCGCTATGACCAATTTGATTGTTGAATATTGACGTGATTTCATAATGGCACCTCCTGAAACTTATTGTATGTGTTGATGATGAAATTAATGGGGTCTCTGACTCCATTAATCCGTTTATACTATGGGTGTTTTATTCTCGCGATGCCCATCATCTTCAATACCCATTTTTCAAACACCGGTTCGGAAACCCCTCTACGCATTTTGTAGAGGAAGTACTTTTCAAACAGAATCTTGGCCCAGTGTACCCATTTACCTTTTTTAAACCAGGTCACATTACGTGGCGGTATTTGCGGTAGTGCAATGAAGGCGGCACCTGTATCACCCAGATCAGCAAGACAGAAGGCATTCCACGTTGCTTTAGAGGCAACCGGATAACCCGTTATTTCAGCTTTGATATTTTTGACGATCGCAGTCACCATGGATTCAATCATGTAGCCGGTTTTTGGTGCACCGGTGGGTACGGGTGTGACTTCCACCGGGGGAATGGCAATACAGACGCCGGCAGAGAAGATATTCTTGTATTTAGTGCTGCGCTGGTATTCATCGACGAGCACAAAGCCGCGCGGGTTACACAGCCCATCAACGGCCGCGACTGCTTCAACCCCCTTGAAGGCAGGTAGCATCATGGAATGATTGAAAGGCAGTTCATGTTGTTTTTCGACCTCGCCTTTGTCATTGAGCTGGTCGACGAACATTTTGCCTTGTTCCACTTTTGTGACTTTAGCGTTAGTAATCGCATTGATATGGCGATTGCGTAATTCATGCTCCAGCATGCCTCTTGAATCACCAACACCACCCAGGCCAAGGTGACCGACATAGGGTTCACTGGTAACAAAGGTCATGGGTACCCTGTCACGTACCTTTTTACGGCGAAGTACTGTATCCAGTATGGCTGCATATTCATACGCGGGGCCGAAGCAACTGGCAAACTGAACGGCACCCACCACCACAGGGCCAGGGTTTTCAATCAGGCGTTTAAAGTCTTCATAGGATTTTTCAGCATGGTCTACAGTACAAATAGATTGTGTGAATCCGTTGACGGGGCCAGAACCTTCCACTTCTTCAAAGGCAAGGCGTGGGCCGGTGGTAATGATCAGATAGTCATAATTTACTTCCTCACCATCTTTAAGTTGTAGTTTGTTGTCTTCGGCATCAATCTTTTCAACCCAGTTAGTGATGAGATTGATGTTGCGCCGTTCGAGAATGGATCTTAATGGAATTGTGATGGTATCGCGTGTACGCCACCCAACTGCGAGCCATGGATTTGATGGGACAAACTGAAAGTAATCATTGGCGTTGACAACCGTGATCTCATGTTGTCTTCCCAGTATTTTCCTGAATTCAAAAGCAGCGGGCAGTCCACCAAGCCCCGCACCTAATATGACGATATGTGCCATCTCGGAATGCTCCCATGAAGTGAACAAATTTCACCATAAGACTATTAAGTTAATCTGTAAAGGACATAGATCAATAGTAAGCCAGATTTTAAAGGGTGTTTTACGCAAATTTCCTAATGTTTATATCGATTGAGCAACGGACGAAATTCAGCAATCAGTTCGTGACCTTCTCCCAGTATGTTAAATATTCTTAACATTGCCGTGCGGGCAGCATTATCCTGATACTGTGGGTCGATTTCTATGACCCTGGCGAGTGTCTGCAGCGCCTCTCTAAACTGGTTATTGGCAACATAATACGCGCACAATTGTATTTTTGTTTTCAGGTCATTGGGGAGTTCATTTTCGTGCTCCATCAATGCATCAATATCATTGATTTGATCGGCAACCACAAGAAAGCTGAGTTGATCCTGCAATAAAATAATGTCGGGGTTTTGGCTGATATCAGGCGGTACTGAATTTAATATGTTTACGGCTTCACTGTAACGCTGCTCATGTTTTAATAATTTACATAGCGCCACGGGTAATCGCGGGTTGTCAGGGTCATTAATGATTTCGCCGGTAATCATTTCATATGCTTCAATATGATTGCCGATCGTGTATTCCTGGATGGCAGATGCGAGTACCTGGTCAGAGTCTCTGGAGACATATTGATCCAGCATTTGAATGAGGTCGGCTTCTGACTGATAGCCGTGAAGGGACGCCTGTATCGTTTCATGCCGAAAGAGTTTTAATGTGGGTACGCTGGTGATGCCGTATTCCCGGGCGGTTTTAATTTCTTTTGCCGTATCGACATTAACCAGTAAAAATTTTCCCTGATATTTGGTGACAAGGGCATCCAGTATCGGGTATTGCCGCAAACAGGGCCCGCCTTTCTTCTCCCAGAAGTTAACCAGCACCGGACCAGTTTTGGAATTTTCCAGCACTAGCGACGGAAAGTTGTCATCACTGGCGGCATGGATATAGGGTGATTCAATGGTATCGATCATAGGTGTACTTTCTGGGCTTCAAAACAAAAAGTTCAATGGTTTTTTTTAGCCATGGATGGCTTTATGTTGCGTGTGCATGGAAGCAGCTAGATTCCATTGGACGTGATATGGCTGTCAATTATTATAGAGTATGGTCAATGAGTGTCTACTCATCCGGCCATTTCCCTGGTTGTTTATGGACATGAAATTTAAAAATAGGGGTAGCGTCATACCGGCGAAGGCCGGTATCCAGTAAGTAGTTGATTAGATTGTATGCCAAAGCACCTAGATTCCGGCATCCGCCGGAATGACGCATTTGTGGGACAGTAGTGACAGGCACTAGCTAGAACAGTTCTATAGAATCCTCATCTGCATCAGAGGCATCTGATGTTTTGCTACCGCTAACCAGTATATCCAGTTGTTCACCCAGCTTGCCCAATTCCATACTGGCGTGGGTCAATTGCCTGCTTTGCTCAATGGTCAGATTGGATGCTTCCTGTATCTGATTTAATTCATCGACCGCCTGGGCAGCGGAATTCGCCTCTTCTCCTACCGTCTGGGAAAGATTTGTGGCATAAACATTGATTTCAGTCATGTAACCGACAATTTCTGAATATGAGATGGTTACCCCCTCCATTTTTTCATCGGATATTTCAGCCTGGCTTATTGTTTTTTCAACCATGGAACTGGCCTCATTTACATGCGCCATCAATTTGTTAATAATTGCCTTTATTTTATGGGTCGATTCCTGTGTCTTGCTGGCCAATGAGCGTACCTCATCAGCCACAACGGCAAAGCCCCTACCTTGCTCACCGGCACGTGCCGCTTCAATTGCCGCATTTAATGCCAACAGGTTGGTTTGTTCTGCAACCCCGGTGATCACCTCGATAATGCCGCCAATGGCCTTACTGTCTTCTCCCAGTCCCTTGATAATATCCCCGGTTTCATTTACATAATCGGAGAGCATCATGACACTGGTAATGGCCTCCGTCATGGTTACTTTGCCACTTGTTCCTTCTGACTCTGATTTTGCCGCCATCTCGGAGGTGCTGTCTGCAACCTTGGCAGCGATACCAACAGTATGTTCCAGTTTGCCAATGGTGGTTGTGACATCATCCGTATTCCCTTCCTGGCTTTTCATTCGCTGTTCTATTTTATTTGCTATGCCAGATAGATCGTGGGCCTGGACTGCCAAACTG
>DAOWEP010000103.1 GCA_030638455.1 Gammaproteobacteria bacterium | reverse complement strand
GGGGCTCAGTTAGTATCAAATAAAACAAGACGTTGTGAGCATTACTGGGTACAATAAGTGGCATGTCAGGGAACAGTATTGGAAAAATATTTACAGTGACCAGCTTTGGAGAGAGCCACGGCTCGGCTCTGGGCTGTATTGTCGATGGCTGCCCCCCCGGGATGGAGCTTTCTGAGCAGGATATCCAGCCAGACCTTGACCGGCGCAAGCCCGGGCAGTCCCGCCATACTACCCAGCGACGTGAGGATGATTGTGTGCGTATCCTGTCCGGTGTGTTTGAGGGTAAAACTACTGGAACACCGATAGGGTTGATGATCGAGAATACCGACCAGCGCTCAAAGGACTATTCAAATATTATGGACCGCTTTCGGCCTGGACATGCGGACTATACCTATCAGCAAAAATATGGCTTTCGCGATTACCGTGGGGGTGGCCCTTCATCAGCCCGTGAAACTGCCATGCGAGTCGCTGCTGGTGCCATTGCCAAGAAGTACCTGAAGGAGAAATATGACATTCAGGTGCGCGGCTATGTAGAACAGATCGGTACTATCAAGGCAGATACTATTAACATAGAAAACAAGCTAGATGAAATCGACTGGGATGCCGTTGAGCAGAATCCATTTTTCTTTGCAGACGCATCAAAGGTGGCGGAGCTGGAGAATTATATGGATGCCATTCGCAAAGAAGGTAATTCAGTCGGTGCGAGGGTAAATGTAGTTGCTACCGGTATGCTCCCAGGGTTGGGTGAGCCTGTTTTCGATCGTCTGGAAGCAGATATTGCACATGCCATGATGAGTATAAATGCAGTTAAGGGTGTAGAGATCGGGGCTGGTTTTGAAAGTGTTGCCCAGAAAGGTACTGAACACAGGGATGAAATTACCCCCGAAGGATTTTTAAGTAACCATGCGGGTGGCGTGTTGGGCGGGATCTCGAGTGGTCAGGATATACTGGTCTCTATTGCACTGAAGCCAACTTCAAGCCTGCGTCTGCCAGCACAGTCAGTTGACCTGCAAGGTGAACCTGTTGAAGTTGTAACCAAGGGGCGGCATGATCCCTGTGTTGGTATCCGTGCAACACCAATAGCAGAGGCGATGCTGGCAATCGTATTGATGGATCACACCATGCGGCATCGTGCACAAAATATAGATGTGCATTCCGATACGCATGTAGTACCAGCATCAGTACCTGCATCAAATAAATAACAGCATATAACCATAAACAATGCCGGTACAGTACGTGCTGTGATTCTAATGAATATTCCTTACTGGCGACTCTCCGGGTTCTATTTTTTCTATTTCGCAGCTCTGGGTGCGCTGGTTCCTTACTGGGGTCTGTATCTTAAATCGTTGGGTTTTTCTGAAGTAGAAATTGGCGAGTTATTTGCCATTATCATGGCCACAAAGATTATTGCCCCGAATGTATGGGGCTGGATTGCGGACCATACCGGTCAGCGTATGCAGATAGTCAGGCTGGCTTCATTATTGTCAGTGGTTTGTTTTACAGGTGTGTTTCTTGGTTCAGGGTTCTGGTGGCTGGTGGTAGTGATGGTGGTATTCAGCTTTTTCTGGAATGCATCATTACCGCAGTTTGAAGCAACTACCATGAATCATTTGCAAGAGCTTACACATCGCTATAGTAGTATCCGGCTTTGGGGTTCAGTCGGATTTATAATAGCCGTGGCAGGGCTTGGTTTGGCATTGGAAAAATTCAATATTTCTATTCTGCCAATCGTATTGCTGGTGCTTTTTGCAGGGATATGGATTAACAGTCTTGTTGTGCCAGAACAGTCTGCTGGGCATCTTTCAAATATCCATGAGCCGTTACGCGAGATACTTGCCAGAAAAAATGTGCTGACACTGTTGTTTGTGTGTTTTCTTGTTCAGGCCAGTCATGGTCCTTACTACACTTTTTATTCGATCTACCTGGAAGATAATGGTTACAAGCGAGATTTAATTGGAGGCCTGTGGGCTGTAAGTGTCCTGGCTGAGATTGGCATTTTTCTGGTTATGCACAGGCTTATGCCAAAATTTGGCCCACGTAACTTATTGCTTACGGCGCTGCTATTAACAATGGTTAGGTGGTTGATGATTGCAGGGTTTATTGACAGTCTTCCAGTCCTGTTGCTAGCGCAATTGTTACATGCAGCGAGTTTTGGGATCATACATGCGGTGGCGATCCATCTAATCCATAAATACTTTACCGGACGACATCAGGGAAAAGGGCAGGCTCTGTACAGCAGTATCAGTTTTGGGGCCGGTGGGGCGCTGGGAAGCTTGTATAGTGGGTATGTCTGGGATGGAATAGGCCCTGCCGGTATATTTTACACTTCATCCGCTGTGATTTTTCTCGCTTTTATAATTACCTGGAAGGGCATTAGGGATTGATTGTATTTATATAACTAATTGATATTTATACATAATATAAGAAGAAAGCTAGAAAGAATAGACCATCTCTTAATGCCTGATATGTAGTTCTCCACCGACTAAATGCTATTTTGGGTTTATATGCCTTATTTTGAATGTCAGAATCTTTTACACTTATATTCCTGATAAATAACAATGATATTATAACTACATGTAATTACTGCTTATTTTGTGTTGGTATGATTATTGCTATAAATGAAGGTGATATATCAATATTCCCGCATAAAATACAATATTTTATTGATTTTTCAGATGGGGGGTGTGATGTATGTCGATACATTAGTGGCTATTTTATTTTGAGATAAACAAGATGTTTAGAAGTTCATTTAGCGTTACATCCGAGAAAGTTATTTCCGAAAGGGAAGTGTCCTCAAGGAGCAAGTCCAGGAAGGATAAATGCATCCTCAATGCAAGACGTTTATCAGATCAACCCCCCGCATTTGAAGAAACTCATCCACAGGTTTCTATCACCAAAGATAGCAAGAAAACATGGGAAATGTATGAAGACGGGATAAGGAAGTTACGCAGTGACCCCGCTACAAGTATAAGTTACTTTCAAAAACAGTATTTCAGGTCACGTAAAACTAACGATAACCTGGCTATGCATCTTGCCTGGAGTGGCGTTGTAGAGAGTATCCTTTTTGAAGGAAAGGATTATAGAAGCCTTGATTTCTGGATAGATCAGTATGATGCAATAGCAAAATTTTCAGGTGATGTAGATCTTGCTGCAAGTATTTTGACAAAGGCCAGTCTGTTTAATTCACTGGTGCTACGTAGGCCGGATGATCCTATCTTGCCAAAATTCGCAGATAAAATTGCCAAGGGTTTGCAGGTCTGGAATGACCTTATTCAGGTACCTTTACTGGCGAACAGGCTAATGCGTTACTACGTATGGACCGGGAATGTTGAGTCAGCAGCAATAATAGCGGGTATTGTACGTCATCGTCTGGAAAGAAATGATTACGATCCTGACAGTACTGCATGCCTTTACGCATCAATTGCAATGTATTCATGGTTTAATGGCAATCCGGAAGATTGTTATGATGGAATTAAAAAAGGACTGGCAGTAACAAGGCGATCTGGTGATGCAGAATGGGTTTATCAGTTAAATATTCATGGGGCGTATGCGGCACTATATGAGCGTAATACGGATAAGCTTGAATATTTCCTGAAAAATATTAATTCTATGGATTTTCATGGTGGTCGAATTGATCACTGTCATTATCATTTATTGGCAACATGGGCTGCGGTCCTGGGTAACAAATTTAATCTGGCTTTTGAGCATGGTAATGCTGGTGTTGCCCTGGCAAGAGAATTAGGCGCTCCATTGCTGGAAGGGTTTTGTCATCTTGGGGTCATGCAAATGCATCTGGAGGAAGATAAAGAGATATTCCAGATTGATCAGCAAAGACTTCAGAATATGGCAGCGAGATCGGGCAGTCAATTGCTCCAGCATCTTGTGACATTGGTAGATACACAAGTTTTTCTGCGGCAGGGAAAAATAAAACAGGCTGTCTCAAAGCTCAGGGGGGCGTTAAAGTTTGCCAAGAAAAATGAGCATCAGGGCCTTCCCTGGTGGACAGAAAGATCCCTGATCCATTTATGTGAAGTAGCCATTCAGGAAGGCGTTGAGAAAACTTTTGTGTATAGCCTGATCCAGAAACATCACCTGGTTACAACGCGTACTGATATTGATGACTGGCCTTATTATCTAAAGATTTTTACATTAGGCCGTTTTACCGTTTTAAAGCAAGATGTCCCGTTGAGTTTTGACCGGAAACCTCAACGTAAACCACTTGATCTGTTAAAGATACTGATAGCCAAGGGTGGTCGTGATGTGAATGTAAGTCATATTTGTGAAGTTATGTGGCCTGATGCCGAGGGTGACGCCGCTTATCATTCATTTGAAACCACAGTTTATCGTTTACGTAAATTAATCGGTCTTGATCAGGCGATTTCAATTAAAAGTGGGTGTATATCACTGGATAACCGTTATTGCTGGGTAGATACATGGGCATTTGAGCGGCTGCATACCGAAATTGAGACGGAGCTTGCAAGGCAAACCAAAGCACCTAAAACAAAGGAGCTGATTCGATTAGTCGAAAAATCATTCTCAATATATCATGGACATTTTCTTGCAACGCATCAAACAGATTACTGGTCGATCAGTATTCGGGAACGTGTAAAAAGCAAATTCATCAGGCAGTTGGTTGCTGCGGGTCAATTTCTGGAGTCCAGAAAAGAATGGGGCCATGCGATTCTATGTTATCAAAAGGGAATTGAGCTGGACGAATTGATTGAAGAGTTCTATCAGCACTTGATGGTATGTTATGGAAAGCTTGGCCGTGTAGCAGAGGCGTTGGTTGTTTACCGGCAATGTAAGCGCATTCTGTTTATTATTCTTGGGGTTGCCCCATCCAACGAGACCGAGTTGCTTCTGGAAAAGATAAAAAACAAAACAATATAGATCAAATATTCAATTAAAAGATTATCAGTCTAGCCACATCTGGAATAACTCCCTTTTTCTTTGTTCTGCTTGCCTGGGTGTAAGTACTTTCCCTTCTCAATAACTCATTTCTGAATAGCAGATATATTTCTGTATATCTGGCGTATCTGTGTGCCATGTAACATTTCAAATTATTGCTCAGAATATCTCCACGTATTTCTTCCTGATAAACAGCATAGAAGGTCATGCCAAATGATGCTGTTCACCTTAATAGTATACTAAATAAGTCAGATATAAAGTTTTTCTGTATCTGTGAGTCATCTGTGAGTGTCATGGCATTACAGTAGTTTCCAAAGGGTTAAACCATATTTTGTAACACAGATAGAGAAGATCACATGACTACATACATCATTCGAATCTATAGGCACGAAACCCAATATCCAGGGAACGTTGTAGGACGTATTGAGAATATTGAAACAGGTGATACCAACACATTTCACAGTATCGCAGGGTTGGTAAATGAACTGACCAGCTCACTAGGTTGCAAGACAGAAGAAGAGCAGGTGCAGTTTGTTGTAGAAGGCAATGCCGCCAGACCATAAGGGTCATGCTGGTCATGCTAAATATGAAAAGCACAAGTACAGATTATCTAGAGCTCATAAATACAATGTATAAATTAATTACAATAGGGCTTCAAAAGATTTTCTCCAAAGTAGCAGAAATGGATTTATCATCTTCACTTCATTTTCTCAATGGAAATGGAGAAGCAAGCTATCAACTAAGTAATAAAGTTAACCAGTCCCCCTCAGTAGTGACGGGAGTTTGTACTTCACTCCCGCCATTACTTTTTTTTTCTCGTGATGAGCAAAGGCGTCATCGGAAAAGCATGGATGTTAAGCAGTCCCCCTCAGTAATGTCGAGAGTAGGTACTTCACTCTCGTCATTACTTTTTTATTTCGATGGACAAAAGAATTATCAGGAAAGCATTGCGGTTAAAAAGTCCCCCTCAGTAGTGGCGGTAGTACGTACTTCACTTCCGCCACTCATTTTTAATTTTATAAATATTATGCTGCTGATAAGAAGGGATGTGGGTATATCGCCAAATTATTAGGGTCAGTAGAAAACCAGACCTTATTTAATCTGATAAAGAGAACAATGTAGATGAAAAAACCAGGGAAAATAAATTATAGAAAGAGTTTATTCAGGCACTTGATGTTAATGAGTTCGAGTGCCTTGTTGGCGACTACAGGTGTTCATGCTTCAACGATTTCAGTAACTGATATGGATAAAAGTATACATCATGAAACCATGCATGCATTCAGTGATGGTAGTGGTATTGATGATATAAGTGATAAATATTCTGATGAGTCTTCTAATGGAAATGATCATTGCGGTACTGAGGACAGTAGTAGCGAGCACAGGTTTTCACCATTTTGTTCTGAAAGACCATATGGACTGGTGAAAAATGAACAGGAGTGGAAGCCCCGATGGTTCAATGATGATGACCATCATTTTACCCCATTTAGTTCAAGTATTCCGCCAGGCCTGGAAGAACACGGGCGTGGATGGAGGCCTCTTTTATTTAAGGAGAATTGTACAGTGGTCCCTGTGCCTGCAGCAGTTTGGTTATTTGGGTCAGGTCTGATGGGTCTGATAGGTGTTGCTCGTCGAAAAAATAATGGGCAATACTAAGGTAAGTGGAGAGTTTAGAGTTCTTTGGTATTACAAGGCAAGAGTATTGCTAGCAAGGTAAATGATAATTATGAATATATTAACGCAAAATATAATGAAGAAAGTATTGTTGGCCACTATTTTTTGGGTAGCAACACTTCCAGCCATAACCCAGGCTTCCTTTGTAAGGATAGAGACCACACTAGGTGATATCAATATAGAGTTGTTTGATACCGTTGCCCCGAATACGGTGGCTAATTTCATGAATTACGTAAACGATGGTGATTACGTTAATTCATTCTTCCATAGAAGTGCTTCTCTTACAGGCAGCTCTTTTCTTCCTCCTGATATATTGCAGGGTGGTGGTTTTACACATGATTCCAGCAATGGTTATGGGTACGTTCCGGCAGATGCTTCTATTGTAAATGAATATAGCCCATTAAATCCGAATAGTCGGGGATCTTTGGCGATGGCAAAGCTTGGTGGAAACCCGGATAGCGCTACAAGCCAATGGTTTTTTAATCTTGTTGATAACTCGACGACTTTAGGCGATACAAACAATGGTGGCTTTACCGTATTTGGTCAGGTCATTGGAAATGGTATGGACGTAGTGGATGCCATTGCAGCATTACCAAGATATGACTTAAGAACTATTCTTAATCATTCAGCTCTTGGGGAAGTCCCATTGAATGGAGTTGTAGATAATACATATTATTCAAGCCAGCTTGTTATGGTTAATAGTGTTAGCGCAGTACCAGTACCAGCAGCAGTATGGCTATTTGGTTCCGGTTTAATGGGCCTGATAGCGGTTGCTCGACGACGTGCTGGCTCTAAAGGTGCTGGTAATTGATTTTATTTTTAAATGAATAGTTTATAGCGAGTGAATACGAATAATGAGTACAACAATGATGAAATCTATAAATTGTAAGACATTACTCGATTTATTTTGTTTGTTTTTTTCTTCCAACGACAAGTGTATGTGGGTTCACAGCTTGTCAGGTGAAGTCTAGTAGATGGTACAGGAGATATTGAAATGAAGAAGTCCCTACTTTTGGCATCAGCTATATTAAGTGCTAGCGTAAGCAATACGGCACTTTCAGCAATAATTCAAATCCAGGACAGTGATTTTGTCGCATGGTCGTCGTTCTCATTCGTAACAGATGATCCGTTTACGTCAGATTCGCAACCTGGTACCTCAAGTGGTAATGCTGTAACAGTGGCAACTGGTGGGAATTCCGGGGCCTTCCTGGAGGTCACCCATGAAATTGTATATGGAGATACAGTCTGGACAGGTGGAATAAAAACAGATGCAAGTTACGATCCTTCATTAGAGGGCGCAATAGATTATCTGTCATTCGGCGCAGACTTGATTAGTCCAGATGGAAATAGCACGGCCTGGCAATTAGTGGTGGAACAAGGAGGTCAACAATACTTTTCGTTCCCTCTTTTGGGGTATTCCGACACTTCATGGAATGACTACGGACTCTTGGAGCTAACAGCTGCAAACTTTGATACAAACCCCTGGGCTGATAGAGGTGGCATCACGCCAGATGGTAATCAGCCAGACTTTGGCTCAACAGGGTCATCACTTCAGTTTGGATTTATGTTTGGTAATAGATTAACGGGCCCTGGAGTGTTGTCGAATACCATGGGTCTGGATAATTTTAGGGTTGATATTGAAACTTCTGTTGTTCCGATCCCTGCAGCCGTTTGGTTGTTTGGTTCCG
>DAOWEP010000181.1 GCA_030638455.1 Gammaproteobacteria bacterium | reverse complement strand
GATAGCGAACAATAGAAGGCAACATGCTTCTGCCCTGTTCATCCAACAGCGTTTCCGCCGCACCACTACGAACGGATGCAACCAGTGAATTTGTAGTACCCAGGTCAATTCCTGCCGCCAATCTGTGTTCATGCGGGGCAGTTGTTTGGCCTGGTTCTGAAATTTGTAATAATGCCATTGTGATTACTTTATTTGCTTAAAGCTCATCCTCAAGATCAGCCTCTATGGATTCAGCCTCTTCCTTTAATTTATTCAGGAACTGCAATTTTCTCACTGCTTCTTTTGCCTGATTCAGGTGCTCTTCATCTGAATTTTCAAACTGCAACTCTAGCTCATCTGTCATTTCTCTGATCCGGGACACAACATCATCCAGAATTCGGCCAACCTCCATTAGTGGATCCCGCTTACCTCTCACCTCACTTAACACCTCCCTCAGCTCCATCTGTTCCATTAAAAATTCCGTATCTGAAACAGTAGACTTCTCGTCCTCCCATTGAATACCATTAAGCTCCAGTAAATACCGGGCTCTTGATAATGGGTCCTTTAAAACCTGATACGCCTCATTCAACCTTGTAGACTGCTGCATGGAAATGCGTCTTTCCTGGTCACTGGCACTTGCAAAGCGATCAGGGTGAACCACTTGCTGTAAATCACGAAAGCGCTGCACCAGCAACGTCAAGTCTATTGTAAAACTTATGGGCAACTCAAATATTTCAAAGTAATTGCTGGATAAATCAAACGACATGTACGTGCTGCCTCAAAAAATAATATCTTCCACAATAACCGGGCTATACTATTTTTTCAAACATTCACATATCAGGGAAATGTGTAGCTAGACAATATTACCAGGAAGAACTGCTAGACCGTAAAGCTCTCACCACAACCACATTCATCTTTTACATTCGGGTTATTGAATTTAAAGCCCTCATTCAAGCCTTCACGAGTAAAATCCAGCTCTGTTCCATCCAGATAAACCAGGCTCTTTGGGTTTACAATCACCTTTACACCGTGGTCTTCGAAGACCTGATCATCTTCTTCAACCGCATCTACAAACTCAAGCACATAGGCCATACCTGAACAGCCGGTTGTTTTAACACCAAGACGCACGCCTACGCTGCCGCCCCGTTTCTCCATAAATGTTTTTACGCGCTCTGCAGCTGATTCTGTAAGTGTAATCCCCATATTATAATCCCAACTTCTCAATCAAAAATGTTCAATAACAAGCCTTATCAAGCACTCTTGGTTTCGTCCTTCACATCAGCATTCTGCTTGCCCGTATAATTATCAATTGCAGCCTTTATAGCGTCCTCTGCCAGAACTGAACAGTGAACTTTCACTGGCGGCAATTCCAGCTCTTCTGCAATCTCCGAGTTCTTGATCTGGCTTGCTTCATCCAGGGTCTTACCCTTCACCCACTCTGTTAATAATGAGCTGGATGCAATGGCAGATCCACAACCATAAGTCTTGAACATGGCATCTTCTATTATGCCTTCATCATTTACCTTAATCTGTAACTTCATTACATCACCACAAGCGGGAGCGCCCACCATACCTGTCCCGACTGATAAATCATCCTTATCCATGGAGCCCACGTTACGTGGATTTTCGTAGTGATCCAGTACCTTTTCACCGTATGCCATGATCTTTCTCCTGCAAAATACAATTAACCAAATGAAACAATACTAACAAACCAGCACTAATGATCTAATGTGCAGCCCACTGCACAGAAGCCAGGTCGATACCGTCTTGATACATTTCCCACAATGGGGACAAGGCACGTAATTTCTCTACCTTCTTGCGAACCAGTTCAACTGCGAAATCCACATCTTCTACAGTTGAAAAACGGCCCAGCGTAAACCTTATTGAACTATGCGCCAACTCATCATTCCGACCCAGGGCACGCAATACATAAGAAGGCTCCAGACTTGCCGAGGTGCAGGCAGAACCTGATGAAACCGCCAGATCTTTTATTGCCATGATCAGCGACTCGCCTTCCACAAAGTTAAAACTGATATTAATGTTGCCAGCAACATGATGCGCAAGGTCGCCATTAACATATACTTCTTCCATATCTTTCAGGGCATCCCACAAGCGGTTACGTAATGTCAGGATGCGCTCGTTCTCTGCCACCATTTCTTCTTTGGCAATACGAAACGCCTCACCCATGCCCACTATCTGGTGTACCGCCAGTGTTCCAGAACGCATACCACGCTCGTGCCCACCACCGTGCATCTGGGCCTCCAGCCTTACACGCGGTTTACGACGCACATATAATGCACCTATACCTTTAGGCCCATAAATCTTGTGTGCAGAAAAAGACATCAAATCAACCTTCATTTCCTGCAAATCAATGGGCACCTTACCAGCGCTCTGGGCCGCATCTACATGGAACAGAATGCCACGTTCGCGGGTAATTTCGCCAATCGCGCTGATATCCTGGATTACACCTATCTCGTTATTGACGTGCATGATGGAAACCAGGATTGTGTCATCACGCAGGGCGGCCTTGAGTTTCTCCAGATCAAGCAGCCCGGTAGGCTCCGGATCCAGATAGGTTACTTCATATCCTTCACGTTCCAGCTGACGGCAGGTATCAAGTACGGCCTTGTGTTCAGTCTTACAGGTAACAATATGCCGACCTTTCTTCTTGTAAAAGTGCGCAACGCCTTTAATAGCCAGATTGTCAGACTCAGTTGCACCCGATGTCCAGACAATCTCTTTCTTATCTGCATTGATTAAATCAGCCACATGCTGGCGTGATTGCTCAACCAGCTCATCCGCCTTCCAACCATAGGCATGAGAACGTGACGCAGGATTCCCAAAGTCACCATCCATCATTAAGCAACTACACATTTTTTCAGCAACACGTGGATCAACCGGCGTTGTTGCCGAGTAATCCATATAAACAGGTAATTTCCCGCTCACTACGAACACCTCATTAATAATTTATCTTGCGGATAATCGATCGGAGAAACTGTATCTAGACTACAGATGCGGTTTTTTCTTCCACTTTCTCGACTCTACCCATATCCTGATCCTGGCGTGCGGCGACTTCCTGGACACCTTCACGATCGACCAGCGCACCCAGTGATATACCATTAAGGAATTGGTAGATCTGTTTACTTAGATCGGTCCACAATTCGTGTGTCAGGCAACGTTCATCATCATGGCAATTACCCTTGCCACCACAACGCGTGGTATCCATTTTCTCATCTACTGCTGTAATTACATCAGCAACTGCAATCTCATAAGATGATCTGCTTAATGCATATCCACCCCCGGGACCCCGGGTACTTTTAACCAAACCGTTACGGCGTAGTTTAGTAAATAATTGCTCAAGGTAAGAAAGTGAAATGCCCTGACGTTCAGAGATTGCTGCCAGAGAAATGGGGCCCTTATCATAACGGATCGCCAGATCCAGCATTGCGGTGACGGCATATCTGCCTTTAGTTGTGAGTCTCATACTATTTCCTAATCTGTCCAATAAATGATAATATACTATTTCATAGGGTTTTAAGCCCTTGCACTGAAATCAAGTATACATACCTTAGCTTTTTAGTCAACTATTAATTTCCCTTTTCCTACTATTCTCCCAGCTAATAATCTTCATAGATCTGGGGATTCACCCGCACGATAATATCCTAACTATTTGTATTCAATGAACTTATATTTGCTCCTAATAGTATCCGAGCATTTATTCGTCTTTTCTATGCTTTTTTTCCTCTGATGATTCGGTTGCACTACTAATCTCACAAGGACCTAACTCGGGTAACTGCTGCTCACCAATTTCTGCGCCCAGGCCCTTTATTGCCCCACACATTTCTTCAATTTTTTTATCCATCACATGTGTGTGATCAAGCATGCAATTAATCGCATGCGCTATAGGGTCTGGCATATCTTCAGTCATACCATAAGCATCGAAGCCAATTTTCTTTGCGATCGCTGCACGCGCTTTCGATTTTTCAGATTTCTCTTCCACTACGATTACCCGCCCCGGGACGCCAACGACCGTTGCACCCTGAGGAACATCTTTAAGCACGACTGAATTTGAACCCACACGCGAATCATTACCCATGGTAATCGGGCCCAACACCTTTGCACCCGCACCTATCACCACATTATTACCCAACGTGGGATGGCGTTTCCCCTTTTTCCAGCTGGTTCCACCAAGCGTTACCCCATGATAAAGCGTGCAATCATCGCCTATCTCGGCTGTCTCACCAATGACTACACCCATACCGTGATCAATAAAAAAACGGTTCCCAATCCGGGCACCTGGATGGATTTCTATACCGGTAAGAAGCCTGGATAAAGCAGACAGCCAACGTGCCAACCATCTAAAACCCATATTCCATAATCTGTGGTATAACCTGTGACATAGAACGGCATGCAACCCTGGATAGGTGGTTAATACCTCAAACATGTTTCGGGCTGCAGGATCCCGATCAAACACACACTGGATATCTTCGCGAACACGGTCAAACATTTTGTATTCCTTAATAACTGATTGTTTCAATCAGCGATAATTACAGTTTATTTAAATAAATTATACAAGATATTGAGTTCAAAAGACCTTTTAGCTTTAAAGAATTTCATTATTTCCTGTCCCTGCATGCCGACGCCACCCGGTCTATGGCAGAGAGAAAGCCGCGAAGGATATTGATCTCAGTCTGGTCTGGACTTGCCCTGTAAAAGAGGCGCTTTAACCTGCGCATCAACAATTTAGGCTGCTTAGGATTTAGAAAATCAATATCTTGAAGTGTTTGCTCCAGATGCTGATGAAACAAAGCCACGTCATCCGCACTCGCTGGCAGATCCCCTTCTGCTTCCTGAGCACCCTTTTTATGTGCCTGACTATCGGTTATCAGGCGACCAGCCTGGTGGATTTCATAGGCAAGCACCTGTACTGCCGCCGCCAGGTTAAGGGAACTGTATTCTGAATTTGTCGGTATATGCACCAGATACTGACACTGCTCAAGCTCCTGATTAGATAGACCTGACTGCTCACGACCAAATACCACCGCTACCGAAGCCTGCTGCGCAGTTTCCACCAGCCTGGCCGCACATTCGCGGGGTTCCAGTTGCGGCCAGTCAAGGCTGCGTAACCGGGCACTAGCCCCTACTACCAACCGACACCCTTTCAGTGCCTCCCCCAAACTGCCACAAACCGTGGCCTTTGCAAGCACATCATCTGCACCTGATGCCCTTGCAGTTGCCTCCGCACATGGAAAATCTCCAGGTGACACCAGATACAACTGATCCAGACACATATTTTTCATGGCCCGCGCTGACGCGCCAATATTCCCGGGATGGGAGGTACCAACAAGGACAATACGAATATTGGAATACATTTCTATGCCTCTAAACCCGTCAGTAAGCCTAAAAGGCTGCAATTATAACGGGATTCAACATTACAGGTGCAAAAATAAAGCTAACCATGCATTTCTCTGGTATTCTCTGCACCCGGCTAAAACAGACAAAACAAGTACTTTTTCAAGTAACCCCAGGAAGCTGTAATTATGCACCCGATGCTCAATATCGCCATTCGAGCCGCACGCCAGGGCGGAAATATCATAGCCCGCTATGTCGACAAGGTAGATAGTCTCACTATCGACACCAAGCAACACAACGATTTTGTTACGGAAGTAGACCGAAGTGCAGAACAGGAGGTCATTTCAGTACTCCGCAAGGCCTTTCCAGATCACAGTATCCTGGCAGAAGAAAGTGGCACCAGTGACGCCCGCAACGGCTCGGATGAATTCCAGTGGGTTATTGACCCCCTTGACGGTACCACCAATTTCCTCCATGGCTTTCCTCAATTTGCAGTTTCAATTGCACTCAAACACAAGGGCCGACTGGATCAGGCCGTGGTATATGACCCCATAAGCCAGGAATTATTTACGGCATCCCGTGGTGAAGGTGCAATGCTAAATTCAAGGCGTATTCGCGTCACTAAACGTATCAGCCTTGAAGGGGCCCTGCTCGGAACAGGCTTTCCATTTCGTCAGCAGGAGCACCTGGACGCATATCTTGAGATGTTCAAGGCATTACATAAAGATACTGCGGGTATACGCAGGGCTGGTTCTGCTGCGCTGGATCTGGCCTATCTGGCAGCAGGTCGCCTGGATGGTTTCTGGGAAATTGGCCTGAGTGAATGGGATATGGCGGCAGGTGCGCTCTTAATTAAAGAGGCCGGCGGAATGGTGACTGATTTTGGCGGGGGAGACGATTATTTAAAGACCGGGAACGTGGTTGCCGGGACTCCCAAGGTCATGCAGGCCATCCTGAAAACCATTCAGCCCAGCCTGACAAAAGAGCTAAAAAGGTAAACTTTTGTAAATCATTGTACTCCAACAAGATTATATATTGCTGGAGCATAGGCTTACCTTAATCTACTCATTTAGAATAGAAAACATATTTTCATCTTACTGATTTATATGTGATTATTTAACTTGTCCCCCACCAGAGTGCATATGTGACCGCACTTTTAATTGCTCAAGTTTTTACCAACCCTACCGACACAATAACTGTTACAACAGTAACGAAAACCATACTGTCCACCAATGAATATCAACGAGCAATTTATGTCAAAAAAGAACATCCCGGAACATACTTTAGCGCTAGGCCCCAAGGCACTTGAGATGGTAATGAGGGATGTACTCGGCGGCATGGAGGAATTAACATTAATGAAGAACTATGAAACATCTGGTGGCATATTTGAAGTAATCTCCATTGACCCTACAGAAGAGATAGAACCCCAGCATGAAACAGATAAATCTGTTTCAAAGAAAAAACTTGATAAAGCAGAGATTATCCAGATAGACGAATTTCGCACCCAAACGGACGAGAAAGAATAATCAACTATCTACGTTCTTTAAACTTCAAACAAATACATAAAAAGGCCGGGTTTAAACCCGGCCTTTTTATTGATAATAGCACCCACCCAACAAAAAAATCAGGGCATATTGTCTATCTCTTCTTTTTGTGCCTGCATCAGGTCTGCCTTGCTGACACCCAGTTTCAGAGTAACTGTGCTAGCCACATAGATAGAAGAATAGGTTCCCACCATTACGCCGATGATCAGCGCCAGTGCGAAACCATGGATAACTTCACCACCCAATATGAATAGCGCAATCAACACTAACAGGGTGGTCAATGAAGTTACCAATGTACGGGACAGAGTCTGATTAATCGAGACATTCATGATTTCGACTGGCATACCCTTACGCATCCTGCGAAAGTTCTCGCGTATACGGTCAAAAACCACGATCGTGTCATTAAGCGAATATCCGATTACTGCAAGCAAGGCTGCCAGTACCGGGAGGTCAAATTCAAACTGAAAGATTGAGAATATACCCAGCGTAATCATTACATCATGTACAAGAGCTGCCACTGAACCCACAGCAAAACGGTACTCAAAACGCAACGCAACATATATCAGAATACCGATCAATGCATACAGCATGGCAAGGCCGCCCTGCTCGGTAAGCTCCTCACCTACCTGCGGCCCAACATATTCATTACGCCTGCGCTCAACCGGCTCACTGGAGGCCGCTTGCAGAATTTTCAGCACCTTGCCGCCTATTTCATTTTGTGAAACACCTTCACGAATACCAATACGTACCAGAATATCTTTGGGGGTTCCAAAATGCTGAACAACCGCATCATCAAATCCACCCTTGTCCAAGGTTTCACGTACCTGCTTCAATTCTACTGGTGACTGATAAGCCAGCTCCACAAGGGTACCCCCGGTAAAATCAATGCCAAAATTCAATCCACGCGTGGCCAATGAAGCAAGTGCAGTGATCACCATGACTATAGATATCACCATGGCCACCTTACGCACTCCCATGAAATTGATTTTTCTGTCACTCAAATTTTTCATCTTTTCTTTTTTCCTGCTACTTTCTGCTTCATACGCTAATTGTTCTTGTAAACTGCTTTTTACAACCTAGATGGCCAGCTTTTCAACCTTCTTCCTGCCGCCGTATATCAGATTAATAACTCCACGCGTACCCATTATGGCTGTAAACATAGAGGTCAAAATACCCAACGACAAGGTGATCGCAAACCCTTTAATAGGGCCACTACCAAAGCTGAATAAAACAATCGCTGCTATCAGGGTTGTCACGTTGGCATCCGCAATAGTCGAAAATGCCTTCTCATATCCGGCAGAAATACTGGCCTGGGGTGAGTTTCCTATTCTGAGTTCTTCGCGAATACGTTCAAAGATAAGGACATTGGCATCTACAGCCATACCTACCGTCAGCACTATACCGGCAATACCGGGCAGTGTAAGGGTAGCTTGAAGTATGGACAGCAATGCAATTACGACGACCAGATTCAGTGCCAGCGCCAGGTTGGCAACCAGACCAAATATCTTGTAATACACTGCCATAAAGACCAGCACCAGGACGAAGCCAATGATGACGGAATTAAAACCCTGATCAATATTGTCCTTACCCAGACTTGGGCCAATCGTCCGTTCTTCAATAATCTCGATGGGTGCCGCCAGCGCACCTGAACGCAATAATAATGCGAGATTATAGGCCTCTTTCATACTGTCCAGTCCGGTAATCTGGAAACGCTGACCAAGGCGTTCCTGAATGGTGGCTACACTGATTACTTCTTCTACCTTTTTCTTGACCTTTTTGCGCTCTCCATCAACCACCCTGGTCTCTATCCTGGTTTCGATAAACACAACTGCCATGGCATCCTTTACATGGTCTTTGGTGAAATTACTGAAGCGACTTCCTCCCTTGGCATCCAGATTGATAGATACTGCCGGGCGATTGCTTTCCGGGTCAATCTTGGATGATGCGTGAGTAATATAGTCCCCGGTCAACACCACCCTCTTTCTTAGTAATACCGGTGAGCCATCACGACGGTAATAAACGCGTGTACCCGCAGGCGTACGACCACTGGATACGATCTCCTGTATATTCAGGTTCTTCTCATCCACCATACGAATTTCCAGCGTGGCGGTGGCGCCCAGTATGTTCTTCGCCTGATCCGGATCCTGAACACCTGGCAGCTGTACTATAATCCTGCGATCACCATGCCGTTGAATCACGGGCTCGGCCACGCCCAGCTCATTTACACGATTGCGCAGGGTCGTAATATTCTGCTGTAGTGCAAAGTCCCTGGCTTCTTTTTTCTGAGCCTCAGTCAAACTAACTTCCAGGTAATACATTCCCTTGGCTTCAGATTCAGTAATGACTATTCCAGGACTAAGCCTCTTGATGACAGGGACTGCCTTGCTACGCACCTCGGCACTGTTGAACCGTATCCTGATCGCATCTTCATTCTGATTAACACCCAGATGCCGGATCGTCTTGTCACGCAATGATGATTTGATTTCACCAATATAACGGTCTATTTCACGGCCGATAGCCACATCCATATCCACTTCCATCAGAAAATGGATGCCCCCCTGGAGATCCAGCCCGAGATACATGGGCTTTCCGTTAATTGCACGCAACCAATCCGGTGTTGATGCCGCCAGATTCTGGGCCACAACAAAACGGTTTGCCAGTGCATCGCCCAAAATACTTGATGCCTTTAGCTGGCTTTCAGTATCAGCAAAACGCACCATCAGTTTGCTATTTATGTCTTCCATTCCCTTATAGACGACACCAGCATCCTTAAGTAACTTCTCTATCTGCTGTTTCTGCTCACTGTCCATTTCCTGTGCGCGTAGAGGCGATATCAACACAGCAGGGTCCTTACCATAAAGATTAGGTAAAGCGTACAGCGCACCAATAAATAAAACGGAAAGAATTAAAATATATTTCCACAAAGGGTACTGATTAATCATCGTATAAACGCCTGCTGTTTATTTTTTATTTTGTACCGATAACTGAAGTTGCAATAACATGTTCCTAAAAATATGGATGAACAACTTTATATCAAGGAACCAGGTCTACTTAAGACTCTTCAGGGTTCCCTTCGGCATCAGTGATCCTATTGCATTGCGCTGAAGATGCACCTCTACACCCTCTGATATCTCAAGCGTAATAAAGCTGTCATCAATCGCTGAGATACGGCCTAGTAATCCACCATTCGTCACCACCTCATCTCCTTTTGCCAGCCCCGTCACCATGGCCTTGTGCTCCTTTGCGCGCTTGCTTTGTGGACGTATTAACAGGAAATAAAAGATTACAAAAATGATAATGAGCGGCAGGAAGCTCATAACTGGATCTGGTTGTCCTGCCGCTGCCCCTGCAGCGGGTGCCTCTGCCAATGCGTCTGAGATTAGAAAACTCATATTGATTCCTTCTTTACCTTAATTTAACGTAAGAAAATTAGCTTATCCTGCAAATACGAAAAGCCAGATAACCGGTTGAATACAAAAATGATTACTACTGCCTACCTGTGACTCAAGCCGCGTATTATTACACAGAACTACGGGATAGCGCATGCCCTATTAGGCATTACTTTGGCTACTATGCCGGCTCTGACCGCCTTGCATAAAATTGTGTTATGAAGGCGTCAAGCTCCTGAGCTTCTATAGCGCCCCTTAGATCTTCCATAAGACTTTGATAATAATGTAGATTATGTATTGTATTGAGCCTGGCACCCAGCATCTCACCACATTTATCGAGATGCCTTAAATAGGCTCGACTGTAATTTTGGCAGGTGTAGCAGTCACAGTGCTCATCCAGTGGACGGGTGTCCGTTGCATACTGGCTATTACGGATGCGCACCACACCATCATGCACAAACAAATGACCATTACGTGCATTACGAGTTGGCATCACGCAGTCAAACATATCCACCCCTCGTTGCACTGCCTCCACTATGTCCTCAGGTGTACCGACCCCCATCAGGTAATGCGGTTTATCTTTTGGCATAACGGGTGCCAGACAGTCGAGTATTTTTTCACATTCCTGTTTTGGCTCCCCCACAGAAAGCCCGCCGATCGCATAACCGTCAAAACCGATCTCCTGCAAGCCGGCCAGTGAAACCTCCCTTAATTCTGGATACATGCCGCCCTGAACAATACCAAACAATGCAGCCGGATTATCACCATGTGCCTCACGGCTACGCTGCGCCCAACGCAGAGACAATTCCATGGAATCACGCGCCTCTTTTTCTGTTGCCGGATACGGAGTGCATTCATCAAAGATCATCACGATATCCGAACCCAACGCACGTTGAACGGCCATGGATTCTTCCGGCCCGAGGAACACCTTACTGCCATCTACCGGTGACCGAAAGTGAACACCCTCTTCAGTAATCCTTCTCATGTCACCAAGGCTAAATACCTGAAACCCACCCGAATCAGTCAGGATCGGCCCATCCCAGTGCATAAAATCATGCAGGTCACCATGCGCCTGAATAACATCCGGTCCATGCCGATGCCTTAAATGATACGTATTACCCGGTATGATCTCGGCACCAGAGCCCTGCACCTCCTCTGGTGTCAGCCCTTTTACCGTGCCATAGGTACCTACCGGCATAAAGGCTGGTGTCTCAACCGTACCCCGGTCAAAGACCAGTTGTCCACGCCTTGCCAGACCGTCTGTTTTAAGTAATTTAAAATTCATAAAGTTAAATACAGTAATTAGTTGCTAGCTACTAGGCACTAGAGGGAAAAGAAAACCTGGCCCCTGGATACTAGACACTAGTTACTCGGTATTAATAAACATCGCATCGCCATAACTAAAGAAACGATATCGCTGTTCAATTGCATGTGCATAGGCCTTCTTTACGGCTTCTGTCCCGGCAAGTGCAGATACCAACATCAACAAAGTCGACTCTGGCAAATGAAAATTGGTTAACAATGCATCTACACTCAAAAACTCGTATCCGGGATAGATAAAGATATCTGTATCACCCGCAAAGGGCTGTATTTGGCCCTTACTGGATCGAGAGTTGGATGCCGTTTCCAGACAACGCACCGAGGTCGTTCCCACCGCTATTACCCTGCCACCTCGTGCGCGGGTTTTTTGTACCTTTTCGCATACCGCATCTGAAACCTCGACATATTCAGCATGCATCCTGTGATCTTCTACCCTGTCTACACGAATCGGCTGAAAGGTCCCTGCCCCTACATGCAAGGTTACATAGGCAGTTTCTACTTCCATACTTGCCAGCTTGTCCAGCATTGTCTGATCAAAATGCAATCCGGCAGTTGGGGCGGCCACTGCACCCGGTTGCCTGCCATACACAGTTTGGTAACGCTCTTTATCCTGCCCGGTATCCTCTCTTTTTATATACGGGGGCAAAGGCATATGGCCAACCTTTTCCAATACCTCCTGTACTGTCTCGGCACCTGCAAACCGAAGCTGAAACAGGTCATTCTGTCTGCTAACGACTTCTGCTGTTACGTCCCCATCCAGTATTAGCCTGCTTCCTGCTGGTGGTGACTTGCTCGCACGCACATGCGCCAAAACACTACTCGCATCCAGCACCCTTTCAACCAGAACCTCTACCTTACCACCAGTCTCTTTCCGTCCATACAGGCGGGCTGGTATAACACGGGTATCATTGAATACCAGCAGGTCCTTGCTGGTCAAAAAGGCCGGAAAATCAGAAAACTGTTTGTCGCCCAGATCACCCGACCGCGCATCCAGACACAACAATCGACTGGCACTTCTCTGCTCCAGTGGATGCTGGGCAATTAGCTCCTCTGGTAACTCATAATCAAAATCCTGACGATACATGGCGGGCGATATTAGCAGGTCTATTTCTTGCTGGCGAGAATCCCAATAAATGAGATTTTGCCCTTCGGGAGGAATTCTTTATACTATGCGACCATTGGCACGGTGGCGGAACTGGTAGACGCGCCGGATTCAAAATCCGGTTCTGGTGACAGAGTGGGGGTTCGATTCCCCCCCGTGCTACCAATCAATGATGCATAAGGTGGAAGATACCCTACCCTACACGCCGCCAGCTATTTTCATTCAATTTCACTTCATAGCGCACTTTTTCAGAAAACTCGGCCAATAAACAGCTAAATGTCTTTCTTCGATTTTCACCCGCCATTACTCTGTACCGAGTGATTTTCTGCTTTTCACTATCGATAAAAATATCCACTACCTGCCATACGTACCAGCTATTACCAAAATCTCCGCTGCTGTACGCCGATCCTGTTTTGATTTCTAATGGATTCATAATATGATCGACTGGAAGATTGCTTGATTAACCATGGGAATCTCCAATTAAGTCTGGGCGAAAAAGATTGAGATTCAAAATATTCAAATTTGTGATGCCCTTTGGGTGCAAGGCGCAAATCGCACATAATAGGCCGCTATTACAAAGATTTGCAACGGCGAAGTTGGGCATTTTGGACTCAAGATTTTCGCTCAGGACTGCTTTGGTCGAAACACCTTGACCACATCTGGATTGGTTTCCAGAAAAGGGCCTTCTATAAGATCTATGCAATAGGGTACCGCAGGAAATACGGCCTCCATGCATTCTGCAATTGCCTTTGGTTTTCCGGGCAGGTTAATGATCAGGCTCTTGCCGCGCACGCCTGCAATCTGTCGCGAAAGGATTGCGGTAGGTACGTATTGAAGCGAAACCGCGCGCATTTGTTCGCCAAAGCCGTCCAGTATCTTTTCGCACACCACTTCGGTCGCTTCAGGTGTGATGTCCCTTGGAGCCGGCCCGGTACCTCCTGTGGTGACTATCAGACAACAACCCTCTTTATCACACAAATCCTTTAGCTCCTGCTCAACAACAGGCTGCTCATCAGGAATCACTCGTGCCACACCTTCCCATGCAGTGGTGAGCGCCTTTTCAAGCCATTCCCGAATGGCCGGCCCACCCAGGTCTTCATACTCACCCCTGCTGGCTCGATCCGATACCGTTACAATTCCAATACGTACTGGTTGCATATTAATTAGTTTCTTGTTGTTATAAAGGAAAATAAAATATCAGTTTACTGTTCAAACCAACAGTACCCCAAAGAGATATATCATCAGAAAGCCACCCTAACCCGGTGAACCCAACATACCCATAAGGGCATCGATATCTTCTTTTGCTTCATACAGAAGCTCCTGACTAGCATCTGGGCCAAGCTTGCTGACTGACATTTTATTATAGGAGGCGATTTCCGATAAAGGTGGAAATTTACCATCTTTTATTCCGCTATCCATATGGTCATGCACACGAGCAACAATTACCACATCCGTGTAATTCGGCTCCTTACCGGGCGCATAGTTCCAGTTATTCAATTGTTCGGGTATCCCCGCCAACTCATCATCAAAGGCCCAGCTTTTTAAAACCATATGTCCGAGCTTGCCACCAATCTTATCAACCATAACGCCCAGCATCTGACGATTTTTCTGAAGTTCAGGATAGTTTTCTACATAACGTAAGATCGGCAATGCACCAATTTCATGCACAAGGCCTGCCAGCATTGCACGGTCTGGCATTATATCCGGCGTTAACCTTGCTAATACAAAACTGATAGCAGCCACATGACTACTGCGTCTCCAGATACCACGCAACAAGTCACGGACTATGGCAGAGTCGGACTGAAACACCTGTTGAACAGAAAAGCTGGTGACAATGCTTTTGGTGGTTTGATGCCCCATCCGGCTAACCGCTGCACGACAATCCTCTACCTTCGCACTACCTCGATAAAACGGACTATTGGCAACCTGAATCAATCGTGCAGTTAGTGCGGGATCAAGCTGAATAATTTTAGCTATTTGTTTAGCGTTGGTTCGCGGATCACGAATTGCCGTCTGAATTTTATTTGCAACTTCCGGTAACCCAGGGACCTTGAGCTTGCCAGCACGATATTCCTTCAGAATATGATTTAAAAGTTCCTTCTGATCGCTCATTCTGCTATTCGTAACCGTTTATTTGTAAACGTTGACTAATATTGATTATTTTAATACCTGTGCCACCAAAAGAACACATGAGCCTGCAGGGCCAATGCTAATGAAGTATAGATGTTATCGGAAGTTTAACCAACAGGCGCAGCTTGCCTGCTTTAGTACTCCGCCACGTTAGTATTGATGGATTCAGCGAGGCAAGAATCGGCTAGCTGCTAGGCGTGCTTGTGCAGAGTTAGTCATTCTATCTCAAGCAAGCACAACAACGCAGATGGCCGCTTATCGTCTCGCCCGAAGGGAGCCACACCAACGCGCCACTACTGCGTTGCAGTCCTTGAAAAGGGCTAGCCATTCCCTACGGACTGCGCCTTGTACTGGCGCGTTGGTGTGGCTCTGAACCCATCAATACTAACGTGGCGGAGTACTAGTCTGGATATGCACTCATTTGTATGGGTAAGCGCTTTGCTCCCCAGTCACCCGGTTTAGCTTCAAACCGGCCTGTGCATTCAGCGCCGCAATCAGGACAGCAACCGCCTTTATCCAGGCTCCACTCTGTCAGCACATACCAGTCACGGCCAATCAGCTTTTTACCACACTGATGACAATAGGTACTCTCACCACCTTCATCATGCACATTGCCTGTAAAGGCATATCTGACTCCATTGTCCATTGCGATCTGTCGTGCACGAGTTAATGTGGCCGGCGGTGTGGATGGCGTGTCCAT
>DAOWEP010000092.1 GCA_030638455.1 Gammaproteobacteria bacterium | reverse complement strand
TTAGTTCGTCATTTAAAAGTTTATAGTGTCTTGCCTGGAGCAAAGCCAAAGGCAGTCTCCAGCTTGAACTCGTTTATCAAGTTGTCTACTGCCTGTTGACCATGTTCCCTGAGTACTTCTGCAAGAATCAGTTTGGCTGCATTGCGGTTGTAGCCGCTATTCAGGCTTGCCTGTACGGCAATCAGTTCTCTTGCCTTTTCCAGTGTCATGATAGTAACGCCATAGCAGATATTAATATTTGATTAACATCAAGAAAGGGGGCATGCAGCCCCTTTCATCTCTTCCAGTCTTTATAGTTTAAATTTTTTCAGCTTCTTGGGTACTGCAATATTTTTCAGCCTGATGTACTTAGGCATGCCATTTTTGTATGGAGGATAGTCTTCACCCTTAATCAGTGGCTCCATATATTCACGGCACTTGTTGGTGATGCCAAAGCCATCTTTTGTGATGAAGTTCTTAGGCATCATCTTTTCTACATTTGCCACCTTACTCAGTGGTGCCATACCTACTTTCCATTTAAATGGCTTGTTAGAAATACGATCTACTGTCGGCATTACCGCGTTATGTCCCTTTAATGCAAACTGTACGCCTGCCTTGCCCATGGCATAGGCCATTTCCACGTCAGTCTTGGAAGCGATATGGCGTGCTGCACGTTGCAGGTAATCAGCAACCGCCCAGTGGTTTTTCAGGCTTAGTTCGCTCTGGATCATACCCGCAATAACGGTAGCGGCACCACCCAGCTGGCTATGGCCAAAGGCATCTTTCAGTCCTGTTTCAGCAAGGAAACGGCCATCCGGCCAGTGCACGCCTTCAGAAACCACTACCGAACAATAGCCATGTTTCTTGACCATGCTGGCTACCTTGGCAAGGAATTTCTTCTGATCAAATTCCACTTCCGGGAACAGAATAATAATAGGGATCGGTGTATCTTCTGTAGATGCCAGACCACCCGCTGCAGCAATCCACCCTGCGTGACGACCCATAACCTCAACAATAAATACCTTGGTAGAGGTCTTGGCCATAGAGGCAACATCAAAACTGGCTTCACGAGTAGAAACCGCAATGTATTTTGCTACTGAACCAAAGCCTGGGCAATTATCAGTAATCGGCAGGTCATTATCTACGGTCTTGGGTATATGTATGGCCTGTACCGGGTAACCCATGGTTTCAGATAACTGGGAAATCTTGTGACAGGTATCGGCTGAGTCACCGCCACCGTTGTAAAAGAAGTAGCCTATGTTGTGAGCCTCAAACACCTCGATCAGTCGTTCATACTCACGTTTGTTTTCTTCCAGGCTTTTCAGTTTGAAACGACAGGAGCCGAATGCGCCAGAAGGCGTGTGCCGCAATGCCTTGATAGAAGAGACAGGTTCTTTGCTGGTATCAATAAGATCTTCTGTCAGGGCGCCGATAATACCGTTGCGTCCCGCATAAACTTTACCAATTTTATCTTTGTGCTTGCGGGCGGTTTCAATTACACCGCAGGCAGAAGCATTAATAACGGCGGTTACGCCACCAGATTGTGCATAAAAGGCATTCTTCTTTGCCGGTTTCTTGGCCATTTTTTTTCCTTTCTGTCTTATATTTAGGGGTTGTTATAAAAATAATGTTTGAAGCTAACGTTGATTACTAACCATTGTGATTGAGCTAACCAACCTCTTTTTCATGTTCAATCTCATGATCTGCCTGGGTTTGTAGTAGTACTACGGTGCATTCAGACAAATCGTCAAATTCGGTAATACTGGTTCCGTACTGCTGGTGTATGCGGTAAAAAAACTGGCAGCGATAACGTGAGTCACCAGCCTTGAAAATGATGAAATGACATTTCCCATTCTCCCAGTAGACCGCAGGGCAAACGGTCAGTTCGCGGTCTGTGGTGCTAAGCCGGATTTCACTCTCAGCCAGTTGCAGCTCTTTTTCTTCTCCATAGCGCTCATTCAACGTGGTTTGTATTGTCCAAACCTCATTTTCAGTAAAATCAGGGATCTTTGCCATTAGCCAATATCCTATATTTGAATGTGTGCTTTGTCGGTTTTGTAGCCTGACCGAAACAGGAAGGTGCCGTAGAATACCGTAAAATCTGATTTATTACATGGGCTTCATTGACTTGGAACCTTAGAAGAGGGTAGCTTACTAGTGTGTAGGCAAAGCAGCCACGTAAAAAATTATATGCACCTATGCAAAAATCTTACATTAGAGTGAGTCGAACTAATGTTAGCAAGGCGGTAGTAAGAAAATAACTTAATAAAAACAGTAGATTAAGGGAGTTAATATGAGAGTGGTACTGCTCGGTGCGCCGGGGTGCGGGAAAGGCACCCAGGCCAAGTTAATGGTTGAAAAGTATAAAATCCCACAAATTTCTACGGGTGATTTGCTGAGGGCTGCGGTAGCAGAGGAATCAGCGCTGGGGATACAGGCCAAGGCAGCCATGGATGCGGGTCAGCTGGTTTCGGATGAGCTGGTGCTGGGCATGATCCAGGAGCGTCTTTCAGAGCCCGACACCAATAAAGGATTCATTCTTGATGGGTTCCCAAGAAACCTGGTCCAGTCAGAGGCGCTGGAAGCAATGCTGGCAAGGCTTGGTAAGCCGATTCAACTTGGGTTACTGATCGATATTGATTTTGATGCATTAATGCAACGCCTCACCGGGCGTAGAACCTGTCTTTCCTGTGGCAAGATATGCAATATCTTTACTTCACCTCCACATCTGGACGGCCAATGTGATCATTGTGGTGGAAACTTACGCCATCGTGTTGATGATAATGAAGAAACCATCAGTAACCGCCTGCGCGTGTACGAAAGCCAGACCTACCCCGTAATCGAATATTACCGCGAGCAGGACAAACTGCGGACCATACAGGGTCTGGGTGACATAAAGGATA
>DAOWEP010000204.1 GCA_030638455.1 Gammaproteobacteria bacterium | reverse complement strand
TATCTATAAAATTATTATGATGTTCTTGTGGTGTGGATTTGGCTGATAAATTATTAAAGTGTTCATGTAGTATGGAGTTGGCTGAGATAGTGATAGTAAGATTTCGTAGTAAGCGTACTTGATGGTCAACACGCGTCCGTTGATGCCGTAACTCTTGCTGGAAACGATCTCCATTACTTGCCAGATAACCTGCACTGAAACCACGTTCCAATTGCAGCTCGTGTACCATTGTCACGATCTCTGAGATATAGCTCTGGAGTTCGTGACTGGCTTTCACTACCTGGACGTTGCCCCACTCGCTCCGGATATTCTCAAGCGCTAGCACAAGCAGGAGCAGTATAGGAATGCCTGCCAGCAATATGAGCTTGTGTTTGATTTTCAGATCATTAAACGTTTTAGCAAACATGAGCAAATCCTCTCTGCAGTTTTCCGTTTGAAGCTACTGTGTTTATGTGTAATACCACACCGATTCTGTGTGGTAAAAGAACAGGAGAGGGAGGTTGATTGTGTGGGATCGGCCTGATGATGCCAGCAAGAATCCTACTGTTTCCATCGGAAGAGTGCCGTTCAATAAAGGTTTTATGGATGCTTCGTGTACCATAAAGTATGACTTCACCCTGGTTAAATTGATTAGCCCAAATTGGGTATATTAATACAGTCTATAGGGTCATCGGTATGGTATTCGGATTCTTTAGCGAAATATTCATCAAATTATTCTTCTGAGGAGAAAGCCATATATTATATCTGGTTATTGAGTAGATGCTCTCCTCATTTTTTGCCTTCAGTGCTGCACGTCCCTGAGTGTCAGCAAATAGTATGAACCAGTAGTTAGTTGAAATCGTGTAATAGGCCGCTTGTGGCTAGTTCCGGTAATTAGAAGCAACTTGAATTTTACTGATAACTGAGACTTAGTTATTTATCACCCCTCCACCTAGGCATTCATCGTCTAAATAAAACACTACAGACTGTCCTGGTGCTATGGCGCGTTGCGGGCTTTCGAACTCTACATCACAGGTATTATCTTCTAATCGGGTAATGGTGCATGCCTGGTCTTCCTGTCGATAGCGGATCTTTGCTCTGCATTGCAGAGGTATTTCGGGTGCTTTGCCTGAAACCCAATACAGGTCAATGGCCGTTAGCTTACTGTTAAACAGCGTAGGGTGGTTATGCCCTTGCGCAACCAGCAGGATATTATTGTCCATATTTTTACCCACCACGTACCAGGGTTCTTCATCGGCATCTTTTTTACCACCTATGCCAAGTCCCTGACGCTGGCCAAGTGTGTAGTACATGAGTCCTTGGTGGGTACCGATTGTTTTTCCTTCTGGTGTCTGTATCTCACCCGGTTGTGCAGGCAGGTAGCGTTGCAGGAATTCACGGAAGTTGCGTTCACCGATAAAACAGATGCCTGTGCTGTCTTTTTTAGCAGCGTTGGCAAAGTTGTTTTCTTCTGCAATCTTTCGTACTGTGGGTTTTTCCAGTTCACCAATAGGAAACAGGCTTTTCTCCAGCTGTTTTTGTCCCAATGTATGCAGGAAATAGGTCTGGTCCTTGTTTGCATCTATGCCTTTTAATAAACGGTAACGATTATCCTGCTGGTCTATTCGTGCATAGTGACCGGTGGCAATATAGTCAGCGCCCAGTCCAAGCGCATAATCCAGAAAGGCCTTGAACTTGATTTCCTTGTTACACATTACATCCGGGTTTGGTGTTCGCCCGGCTTTATACTCGGCCAGAAAATATTCAAATACCCTGTCCCAGTATTCGGATGAAAAATTTACTGTATGCAACGGTATGGATAACTGCTCGCAGACGGCGCTGGCATCTTTCAGGTCTTCTTCTGCGCTACAGATTTCCGAGGTGTCATCTTCCTCCCAGTTCTTCATGAACAGCCCTTCTACCTTGTGGCCTTGTTGTATCAGGAGCAGGGCGGCAACAGCAGAGTCCACTCCACCGGACATGCCGACGATTACGTGCTTTCCTTTAATATCGGACATGGTTTTGTAGTAGACGCTTTAGTAGAGGATGGTGAGTCATTGAATGTCCCATATTAGTTCCAGCGGGTATTGTTTGCCGGCCAGATAATCATCAATACAATGGAGTACCATCGGGCTGCGAAGTTTGTCTTTTTCTCTAACCAGCTCTTCATAACTCATCCAGATGGCACACACTATACCATCATCCAGCTTGCGATCAGGTTCATGTTGATTGCACTGTCCACTGAAACAAAAGCGAATGTAAGTTGTGCCATTTCCAGGACTCTTATATTGATAAACCCCTATTATGTTCTCAGGTTTGAAGTGCCAGGCTGTTTCTTCCAGGGTTTCGCGGATCACGGCTTGTATCAGGCTTTCGTCTTCATCCAGATGACCGGCTGGTTGGTTATAAACGACTTTACTATCTGATTCTTCTTCTACGATCAGAAATTTACCATCTTTTTCGATGACGGCCGCGACAGTGGTATGAGGTTTCCAGATCATTTATTGAATCACTTTTGATTGTGTATAGGTAATGTTTATTTGAGTATTCATTATAACTGAATGATTTTATAGATAAATAGCGAGTTATTAATATTAATGTCCAGATGATAGAATAGCGGGCTTTTAATTCACCTGAATTTGTTTGGAGTCTTCATGGCATACGACAAGATTACAGTACCTGCTGATGGTAGCAAGATTTCCGTTAACGCGGATAACTCACTAAATGTACCAAATAATCCCATTATTCCTTTTATTGAAGGTGATGGTATCGGTATTGATATCACACCCGTCATGCGTAAGGTAGTGGACGCTGCTGTAGCCAAAGCATATGACGGAGAGCGGAAGCTTCACTGGATGGAAATATATGCGGGTGAAAAATCGTTTAACCTATATGGTTCACCGGACAAGCCGGATGATGTGGATGCGTGGTTGCCAGAAGAAACACTGGAGGCGGTGAAGGAGTTTGTGGTTTCGATCAAGGGACCGTTGACCACGCCAATAGGTGAGGGCATGCGTTCATTGAATGTGTCCCTGAGACAGCAACTTGACTTATATGTGTGCCTCAGACCGGTGCGTTATTTTTCCGGGACGCCTAGCCCGGTTAGAGAGCCGGAAAAAACCGATATGGTCATTTTCCGTGAGAATTCAGAAGACATCTATGCCGGTATCGAGTGGGCATCTGGCACACCGGAAGTAAAAAAGGTAATAGAGTTTCTGCAAAAAGAAATGGGTGTTACCAAGATTCGTTTTCCAGAAACATCCGGCATAGGGATCAAGCCGGTTTCAGCTGAGGGTACTCAAAGACTGGTTCGCAAGGCCATTCAGTATGCAATAGACAATGACCGCGATTCCGTAACCCTTGTACACAAGGGCAATATCATGAAATTCACCGAAGGTGCGTTCCGTGATGTTGGATATAAACTGGCGCGTGATGAGTTTGGCGCTGAAATTATTGATGATGGCCCCTGGTGTCGGATGAAGAACCCGAATACAGGCGCTGAAATTATCATCAAGGACGTAATAGCAGATGCATTTTTGCAGCAAATACTGTTACGCCCACAGGAATATAGTGTAATCGCAACGCTGAACCTGAATGGTGATTATATTTCGGATGCACTTGCTGCACAGGTAGGTGGGATAGGGATAGCACCCGGTGCAAATCTTTCCGATACAATTGCCATGTTTGAAGCTACGCATGGTACTGCTCCAGGTTATGCTGGTCTAGATAAGGTAAATCCGGGGTCATTGGTGTTGTCTGCAGAAATGTTGTTGCGGCACCTGGGTTGGGTCGAGGCAGCAGATTTGATTATCAAGGGTATTTCCGATGCTATATTAAACAAGACAATTACCTATGATCTTGCGCGTTTGATGGAAGGTGCGAAGCAGGTTAGCTGTAGTGATTTTGGTAAAGAAATCATCAAGAATATGTAGAAGAAAAAAGGCACAACAGGCCACACCCTGTACCCAAATCCAGATATATAGTACAGAATAAAACAATTGCTACTTCAAGGTTACTGCTTTCAGTTATCTATATGGTTTTGGCCGTGTAGGTAATCTATTGTAGGTAACTAAATAATCAGATCAAAGTAGCCCACTATAGGTAATGCTAATTCCGCAATAATTATTTAGGATGTAGGGTCTGCAGCTTTAATAGATGCAGCCTGTAAGCCTTTAGGGCCATTGGTAATATCAAACTCCACTTTTTGCCCCTCTTTTAACGATTTATAACCTTCCATTTCAATCGCTGAAAAATGCGCAAAAATATCATCACCCCCGTCATCTGACAAAATAAACCCATAGCCTTTTGCATTACTAAACCATTTAACAGTTCCTATAGACATTCGTTTTTACTCCATTCAACGCGTTACAACGCTTTTATTGTTTTAACTGTATTGATTCTCGGCATTTAGTGCCAGGTAGTACCTTTTTATTTTTATTCCAACAGTTGAATTTATACTCACAATGTCGGTCAAATCCAGAATTACACATCATAATTCTAAACTCAAGTATAAAAAATTAACCATACAGGATTTAGTATAGATCAAAAAATACCACAATATTCATGCACCTATAAAGCAGGACAGTCGGTTTTTTTGAGCTATAGTAGATTATATATACGTTCTGAAAAGGTCTAATTTATATGGCCTTTTGGTTGGCAGGGGCTATCAGGTGAAGGGAAATAGATACTGATTTCGGTTAGAATTAGTGTCATGAGTGAGGAAAATCAAAATGACCCTTCTGATGGCAGTCTGGCGCTTGAAGAGGTAAAGCCTGGGCTAAAACGGCCGTTGATGTATAAGGTGGTTATCTATAATGATGACTTTACGCCAATGGAGTTTGTAGTTGAGGTGTTGGAGAGGTTTTTCAGTCTTAACAGGGAAAAGGCAACGCAAATAATGTTGCATGTGCATACCAGGGGAAAAGGGATCTGCGGTACATATACGAAAGATGTTGCAGAAACCAAGGTGACACAGGTAAATGAATATTCAAGAAAGCACCAGCATCCATTGTTATGTGGGCTGGAGGTAGCTTAAGTTTTTTATTATAGTTTTTTATGAATAAGTATGCAGGTTATTTTTTATGTTAAGTAAGGAACTCGAATTTACGCTGAACCAGGCTTTTAACAAGGCGCGTGAAAAGCGCTATGAGTTTATGACGGTTGAGCATTTACTTTTGGCCCTGGTGGATAACCCGGTAGCCGCAGAGGTCTTGCGCGCATGTGGAGCTGAGCTGGAAGTATTAAGGTTAGAGCTTGAAAGTTTTCTTGATGAAACCACCCCGATCCTTGAGGCGAATGACACCAGGGAAACCCAGCCAACATTGGGTTTTCAAAGGGTCTTGCAGAGAGCTGTTTTACATGTTCAGTCATCAGGCAAGAAAGAGGTTACCGGAGCCAACGTTCTGGTTGCGATTTTTAGTGAGCAGGAATCACAATCGGTATATTTTCTGCATAAGCAGGATGTGAACCGCCTCGATGTGGTTAATTATATTTCACACGGCATTTCCAAAGTCCAGGGCGATGATATTGATGATGGGATCTCCACGTCCAGCGAAGAAGAAACGGTTAGTGAGCCAAGCGCTCGTCCACTGGAAAACTATGCAGTCAATCTGAATGACATGGCCCGTGCTGGCAAGATAGACCCTTTGATCGGGCGTGAGTTAGAAATTGAGCGTACGGTTCAAATTCTTTGTCGACGTCGCAAGAACAATCCGATTCTGGTCGGAGAGGCCGGGGTTGGTAAAACAGCTATAGCTGAAGGTCTTGCCAAGATGATCGTGGATGAAGAAGTCCCGGAAGTGCTGAACGGTTGCACCATCTATTCACTTGACCTTGGTGCACTGGTAGCCGGTACAAAGTATCGTGGTGATTTTGAAAAGCGTTTAAAAGGCGTGTTGACACAGCTTCGCAAACAGCCAGGCGATATTCTTTTTATCGATGAAATTCATACCATCATTGGAGCGGGCTCTGCTTCCGGTGGTGTAATGGATGCGTCAAACTTGCTGAAACCTATGCTTGCGAATGGTGAGCTTAAGTGTATTGGTTCCACAACCTATCAGGAATACCGTGGAATTTTT
>DAOWEP010000017.1 GCA_030638455.1 Gammaproteobacteria bacterium | reverse complement strand
TTATTCAACCAGCCCCTCACTTATGTTACTTTGCAATGATAGATCCCACCTGTTTCCAGAGAATATTTATAAGGAGAAGATACCCATGAAACCGATCCTTACTGTTGAATTCCATGCAAAGGCAGCGGATTATGAGTACGAAGAAGAAAGTGTACCTCTGCACAGCCCAGAGGAACTCTTCAAATTCGTCGCGCCCGGAGGTGGTTGCGAATCAATCCCCGACGAAGTGGAAGAAATCAAAATGGTATTTCTTCCACCTTCACACCCTAACGTACAGAACCCGATTGCGGATGCAAATGCAGTGCTCCAGCTTCACATGGTTTTTTTCACTGGTCCGTTATCAGAAATCGCTCAAACGGTGGAAATGCTTTTAGATAAAGCGGGCCGCGGCGAACTTTCCAGGTCCTTTCTCAAGGCTATTGGCATAGACACCTGAAGGCGACAAGAGTAGCCGCATAGCATATTCCTCCTGCACCAAGTCATGCAGCACAAGACTACCGCTGTCTTAAACGTTTATCTTTCTCCGACTTCTTCTGGTGCTCCTTGTGCTGCCTGGAATTGTATTCACGTTCTTTCCTATCCGTTTCTCTCTGAACTTTTTCCTTTTCATGCCGGTATTTATCTCTGGGGCGATATTTCTTCCTGTGTTCAGGATGCTTCACATAGGGAGTTTTATGTTCCATATGTAGCGACTTCCGATATCGGTGATCCAGGTAAATATGCTTTGGCAGAACTCGCACCCGCGCCCAATACTTACCGGGGCGGTAATAGTAGTAACCCAAAGAAAGGTCGAAGTACACGTCCACATTGGGGTAATAATAGTAATCATAGAAATGCGGCGCATGAACACGAGCAGATGGCCCCTTATAGTGAGGGTCATATACACATGCCCCTAACCCAATAACAAAAATGAACGCCAGAGATCCTGTAAGTAACTTGATAATTTTGATTGCAGCCATAGATAACCTCCTCACAGTTCATTGCTGGAGGGTGACCACCCCCCTTTTTTCATGTATTTGGAGCTGAATCCTGACACCCATTATAAACACAAATACATGAACACAAGCTGAATGAAGTCACGAAATACGAAAAGTATTTTATATATTCACTATCCTTATGAAGTTGGGAAATGTGGGTAAGATAAAAGAATTCTATAAGACAACTTTTATAAGATAATAACGGTATCAGGCGATCTTGATTCTCACCACATTCATCACTTCAAAATCCATCCCTGCGACTGTTTCAACATCCGGATAATACGTCAGGTTAACACGCGCTCCTTTCAGGTTTTTGTATTCCTTTTTCCGTTTATATTTAAAGGGAACCTCGCACCCTTCAATCATAACCGTATTCATGATCCATTCACCGGCAACCCTCTGGACATGCGAAGTCACCTTCACCATTTCAGAGTGGTTCAGTTTTTCATGTTTTTTTAATAATTTCTTTGCTTCTGTCTTCATACACCGGCAAACGCTTCATGGAATTTTATCGTACCACTCTTTCCATCCAGACATCCCTTTCTTAGTTCCAGTACCATAAAAACATCTTCCGGCACTTCAAGCTCAGTTTTAACACCAAACTCAACGGAGGGGGCAAAACCAAACCTGGGATAATAATCCGGGTGCCCAAGCACCACCACCGCATCCACCCCAAGCGTATTGCAATGCTCCAGACCTGCCTTGACCAGTTGCGAACCAACTCCCTTCTTCTGGCAGTCACTGGAAACTGCCATCGGTGCCAGACCCATTAGTTTTAATTCCTGCGCATCAGAACCATCATCTGATAATTCAACGGGGGTAAATAATATATGCCCTACTATCTGGTCGCCCTCTTCCGCCACCATTGAAACCAAAGGGCAACCACTGTCTCTAAGCGTATTGACCAGGTTGGCCTCAACATCGGTTGTAAATGCATCTGCATTTACTGCCCATATTTTCTCTATATCAGAAGCTTGTTCCGGACGAATATTCATTGTTTTTAAATAGTAGGGTTTGTAGATACCAGGATTATAGAGCATAACTCTTTTCTACCTTCTAATTAAAGATAGCTAGACTATACTTTGAACATTTATACCGGCTTGCGATAATAAAAATGCCTTTTCTGGTACAATTTATATTCATTAGTATAATAACGGCCTTGTCTGCTACTACAGTAGCAGCTCCAACCATCAATGTGCAAACTGACAAGGCCAGCTATACCGTTGGCGAACAAATAACCATCTCAATCACCCTTTCAGATGCCCCTATGATCTATGGTGGCGGCCTGGATCTTACATTTAATCCTGCCGTAGTTAATGCCAATAGTGTACAGGTAGACCCATTATGGGATTTTACAATTAAAGAAGGAATTATTGATAACGCAGCAGGAATCATTAATGATATTTTCTTTACCCACTTTAGTGGCATAGAGGGTGACATTTCTGTAGCTACAATCGTACTGAATACGATTGCTTCAGGCAGCGCAGGAATAGCGGTTACTGAATCACCTGTTAAACCATTCACCGATACAGGCGGGGAGAATGTAGTATTTACTAGCAATAATCTGGCAGGTAACGTACTCGTCAATAATGCACAAGCTGAAGAAGATCAAGCTGATGCAGAGCAAACCACAGACGAACAGACTACAACCGATCAGGCTGCGACTGATCAACCTGAAACTCAACAGACCGCTACTGATAATGGAGTTTATCTACCTGCTGACAGGCCTTCAGACAACAGGGAGCAATCTGACACTATAGAAAATACTGAACAAAGGGATTCTGATACCTTCATTAGCAACACTCAACAAGCTTATGCAGAAACTGATTCTTACCGCAACGGGTTAGATAGTTCAAGAAATCCTTCTACAGCAAGTTCGGAAGTGGGTTTAGAAAATAACTATAAAGGGGGTTCTTACCACCCCGCCACTCAGGCATCATCCACTACTGACAACAATTCAGTTCCCGTCATAGATAAGGTGAAAACTGATGATAGCCCGGTATTATTGATCACGATTGTGTTCCTGATATTGGCACTTATAGGCTACAAGGTTTTTGTTTACCGTAAGAAGTAGATGAGGTGCTGGAAAATACGCGTGATTACACACAGAATATTCAGAACCTGGCGCATTTTCCAGATGAAAACAAAACGAATCTGATCAGTATTGTAAAAAAGGAAAGAGCAGAAATCGGAAAATTGTAGAACACACCCGTTTCACAGTGTGTACCTACAGTTCATAATCATGGGGAATATCAATAATTACATGAACCGATCTTCTAAAGAAAGGCCACAAACCATCAAAAATAAAACACTGGATGAAACATGAGCGCCATCAATCTCGCTGCCATTCTTATTACCATTTCAGCCGTATTCAGCTTCGTTAACTTTCGTTACATCAAGCTGCCGACGACTATTGGCCTCATGCTGATTTCACTGATCTTTTCCCTGCTGTTATTAATAGCGGGGAAACTGGGGCTGGGTGAACTTGAAGCGCAGGCTGCGTCATTATTAGGTGCAATCGATTTCAATGAAGCGCTAATGCACGGCATGCTCAGTTTTCTACTCTTTGCCGGTGCCCTACACATCAACCTGGACGATCTGGCAAGACAAAAGTGGGTGATCACCAGCCTGGCTACACTCGGCATTCTTAGCTCTACCTTCATCATCGGTGGTGCCAGCTACTTCTTATTAAACCAACTGGGCATACAGCTCAACTTTATCTATTGCCTGTTATTTGGCGCACTGATATCACCAACGGACCCGATTGCAGTGCTGGGCATCCTGAAGTCAGCCAAAGTCCCCAAAACACTGGAGACAAAAATAGCCGGTGAATCCCTGTTTAATGACGGAGTAGCGGTAGTCGTGTTTATTGTACTGCTTGGTATTGCCACGGGTGGCCACGAAGTGTCTATCGGTCACATCGCGCTGCTTTTTGCAGAAGAGGCCATCGGCGGTATCGTATTTGGCTTCATCATTGGCTGGCTCGCCTACCAGATGCTAAAAAGGGTCGACAATTATCAGGTCGAAATCCTGGTTACATTGGCATTAGTCATGGGTGGCTATTCCCTGGCCAGCGCCATCCATGTATCAGGACCAATCACCGTCGTGGTCGCCGGTTTACTCATCGGCAACCATGGGCGTGCGTTTGCCATGTCTGAACACACCAGGGATCATCTCGATACATTCTGGGAACTGATTGACGAAATACTCAATGCGGTACTGTTTGTCCTGATCGGACTCGAAGTACTAATCTTGCCGTTCACCCAGGATGTACTCATCGTCTCCCTGTTGTTAATTCCGCTGGTACTTGTGGCCCGGTTTATCAGTGTCGGTTTACCGATTGGCCTAATGAGGTATACGCGCGAATTCTCACCCAATGCAGTCAAAATACTAACATGGGGCGGGCTGCGTGGCGGCATATCCGTCGCGCTTGCGCTATCACTCCCACCAGGAGATGAGCGCCAGGTAATTCTGGCCATTACGTATGTGATCGTAGTGTTTTCAATCCTGGTACAGGGACTTACGATTGGAAAACTGGTCAGGATAACAAACCGGGACGAATGAGTCTTACAGGGGCTTTTTATTCTGGCCTGAACCAGGTATTCCACTATTATTTACAAAATCAGCCAACGTTTTTAAATACTCAGGATATGTAGAAATAGAATTATGTGTCGCCTGATCAATCACCTTCACCGTTAAATGATCAGGCTTAAACGCTGATAACAAGCGCTCTGTATTCTGTCGCGGGACAATTTCATCCTTACCTGCCACCATTACCAGAGTTTGCGACTCCAGCTGACCCACCCGGCTGGCAGAATCATATTGATCGATCAGGAACAGACCAACCGGAAATAACGGATAAAACTCCCGAGCCAGGTTTACCATGCTGTCAAATGGCGTCACCAGAATCAGCTTATCTACTTTTCTGACTGAAGCAAGGTAGGTCGCCACACCACTGCCAAGGCTTCTTCCTATTATAAAGATTTCAGCATGTCGTTTGGCAACCTCATCATAGATTGCCAGTGCATCTGAATATAAGTTTTCTTCAGTGGCCGTTCCTTCGATTCCACCATAGCCACGATAAGGTGCTAAATAAACACTATGACCAGAAAATGTCTTACGAAACTCCGGAATATTTGCCTCAACCCTTTCTGCATTACCGCCAAAATAAATAATTGCCTGGTGTCTGTCCTTATTAAGCGCCCACCCTCTTAACGTTATACCTTGATTATTTAATTCAAATACAGACACACCATCGGTTATCACGCTCCATTCATTCTGCAAGCCCGGCCGAGGAAAATAGATATAGGACCGCTGGTTAACAAACAGATAAGCGCAAAAAAGGAGGTAACTAACGACCAGGATAAGGGCGATTCTAATAAATGAGTTTTTCATGCTAGCTATTCGACCTAAACTTCCTACCTCTCCATGGCACCATCAAAAACCCCATAATAATAGGCCCCTTCAATCACGCCGCTCGTATAATATCCTTTCAAACCCTTGAAATCCCCTTTTGCGAAATACGCCTTCAATTCCGGGTTCTGATTCATTGCCTTTTTTACATTTTCTACCAATTGATCATCGGCATTCTTCACAAGAACACCGCAAAACCCTGCTGTCAGAGGAAAGATATCGTTCCCGCTGTCCCCGCAAAATACAACATCCTCTTTCGCAGCACCGAACTCCTCAGCCACATACTCTAAGGCAGTCTGTTTTGTTGCACTTGCAGGTAAAAAATCGAGGAGCCCTTTCCCGTCCTGTGAATCAAAACTGTATACGATTACTTCATCAAACTTTCCCTTTACCAGTTCATCAACTTTTTTTAACACCTGATCCTTTTTTTCATGTTCAACATAGTAACTCTGCTTGAACTGGTTCAGATGCTCACTTTCCTGCTCCCGCATACCATCAATACCGGCCACCGCATCTCTTATTGCCATAGCATCCCACCCTGGACTCTCCCTCTTGACAAGGTCAATCCAACCATCATCAAGCTTCCATTCACCATTCTCATACTTTCTAATCGAAGTACCTACATCAGCGCACAGAATATTTGGGTACCTGACTCCAAATTCTTTTATCGCATGCTCGGTGAGAGCAAGATTTCGTCCCGTTACATAAACGACGAGTACGTCGTTTTTTTCTGTCAGGTCATTAAACAAACTAATGGCTTCACTATCACTCTCCCAACTCCCATTTGGGAGCAATGTTCTGTCTAGATCAGTTGCTAATATTTTCATTTTGGTCATCTACGAAAAGTCGATCTCGCTGGCCTATTCTCGTCTAATCGAAGTGCCGGATCACATTTTCGTCACTGGCATTTTCCTTATGTGTAATGCTAAAGCTGTAGTCGCGCAAGTCGGCGTTCAACGTCGCCACACACTCCTGATGTTTCCAGGTTAAGTGTAGGCGATTCTCATCTGTGTTATTTACCGTCAACTCACCGTCAAAGGCAGGCGATGTATTGCGCAGCCTCATGAGCTTAAGTTGGTCTCGCACAACAGTTTGTTTGAGTCCATTTTCGATATCGCTATTTGTGAGAGTTGTGCGATTGATTTCTTTATGACCCGCCGTACCGGCTTTGTCCGCGGCTGTGTAATCGTTCTTGCCGGCAAATAGATCCAGATACCACACTTGCGGTATACCCGGCATAAACATTTGAATTGCTCGGGCAAGACGCAACTTTCGCTCGTCTTCACCCAACGCACTGAAGAACGTTGCATTTACCTGATAATACGATATTTTCTTACCATCCGGTCCATATAGGTTTTTTACTCTGCCACCCCTGTCCATTATTCTTTCGATGACTGTGTCGATCTCTTTATCGCTTAATAATCCCTCTGTTGAAACGCCGGCATTATTTGTCCCTTTCAAGTCAAGGACAGGAATGCCATCATGAGACCCAAGCATGTTAATCGTTTTGATATTTTTCTCTATTAGCTCGTCAATCCAGCGCAGAAGATGTCTGTTTGTTCCCCGATCCAAAGCATCAATAACCAAACTGGGAAAGAAAAAGTCGTAGATGGGGAATCCTTTGGCAGCCACTTCTTCATGGAGCCCAGAGCCATACTCAGAATGTATTTCAGGCAGCAAAACCAAGTCATACTTGTCGGCTATCTCTTTCACTCTCGCCAGGTACTCCCACGTGCCGGGTTTATTGAAGAAATTGACCTTACCCGGTTCCTTGTGTACATAAGCGAATGCATCAAGCCTGACAAGCTTCCCGCCGTGGTCACGTAACTTCTTTAAGGTCTCATCATAAAAATCCCAGACCTCTTGCGATTGAGCGTTTAAATCCATTTGTCCCAAATATTTACGGTTCTGCTCAACAACGGAAACAATATCATCTTTGTGATGGGAAAAGTCGCCTAAATCTATTTCGCTAATATCCCGCTTCGCATTCAATACATCATTCAAGATCGTTGCAATGTTCTCCGCGTCCTCGTGTGTGAGTTCTTCGATCCCTAATGACTGTAGCAGATAGTGGGCGGTGACCTCGTGATAAGCAACCTTCTGATAAAACGTATTCCAATAAGGTCTGTCGGATCCATCCGGAAAGTGTACTTTCAATATCGGAAGGCCAGGTTTTCTCATGAAAAGTTTCTCTAGATGTTCTTCATGTGGTATCACGTGACCATCAGGGCTCATCTCTCCGTGTGAACGCCAGAATTCGTTCCAATCAATAAAGAAGTTCTTATATTTTGATTCGTCCCCATGCTTCAATAGATCCTGAAACTGGGGAGAGCCTACGGAGAGGTGGTTCAAAACGAGATCAAACTTGAACATGACATTGAGTTCATGGAGCTCCTCTAAATCTTCCCGGGAAACAAGCTCATTATTGAGATCGTAATCTATGATAGAAAAGCCGCGATCCAAATCACTGTTAAAAATGGTAGGAAGGACGTAGAACAAAGAAAAAACATCTTTGAATTCCGGCATCTTGAGCATACGAGCTATATCAGACAGTTTTCGGCCAATGCTGTCAGGGTAAGCATTAAATATTACGCCTTTCGGTAAGTCTATTTTTGATGACATGGCTTCGGTTTTCATAGCTCCCGCTTAATTATGTATACTTTTTTTTCGTGGCCAACTACATGGCAATTTTATCAAAAACCGTAAAAAAGGATATAACTAACAACCAGAATAAAAGTGATTTTAATGAATGGGTTTTTCATGCTAGTGCCAAGGTAACAATCAGTTTTATTCAAGATTTAGCCATGGATGACTTTATGCTGCGTGTGCATGGAGGCACTGTAGCAGTCTTACCCTATTATTTGTTTGGTTACATTAAACCTTAATCAGTAATTTCAGATCCAGAAGCCAGTTATTTACTTTCAATCCATCAGCCCTCTTTTATCGCTGGTTGATTTTTCAGCTTCAATAAATATTCGCTTAACCTGTGGATATTGTTGCTTGATTGCCTGGTCGAGTGCCGCAATAGTACGCTCAACTTCATCTGCCGTTATGCTGTTTCTAAAATCCACACTTAGATTAGCCAGAATAAAATCGGGTCCCATGTGCATGGTTAACACCTCGTTAACCTGATCAATAATCGGACTGGACTGTAAAATCATCCTGATACCTTTTACTACATCAAGATTAGCACTTTCACCAATGAGCAGTCCCTTTGTTTCATAAGCCAACCAGATCGCAGTGCCAATCAAGATAAGTCCAATAATGATCGAAGCGAGGCCATCAAAGTACAGGAAGCCCGTGTACTGGGCCAGTGCGATACCGACAAAGGCCACCAACAGGCCCAACATGGCCGCTGAATCCTCAAACAGCACGACGAAAATCGAAGGATCCTTGGCTCGTTGCACGGCTTCAATATACCCCCACTTACCCTTGGCGCGACTGAATTCACGTAAGGCAAAAGCCCAGGCACCACCTTCAAAGATCATCGCCAGGCCGAGTACGATGTAGTTAATCATCGGGTTTTTCATCTCAGAAGGATGCAACAAATGCTGTATGCCTTCATAGATGGATATACCACCCCCGAGTGCAAATATCAGGATGGCAACAATAAAACTCCAGA
>DAOWEP010000212.1 GCA_030638455.1 Gammaproteobacteria bacterium | reverse complement strand
TGCATAACCTTCCAGCTGGTATCGTTTCCCTTGATGTTCATTTCGGTCAGATAGAATACCGCTTCCATGGCGCCACCTTCATTCAGGGACTTGGTCGCTGTGCTGATAATGCTGCGATATTTCTTGATGTCGAGGTCGCGTTCGCGGCCACAACCAACCAGCATCACCCGGTCACAAAGGGAATTCGGAACGTTATAAAGCAATAGCACCTGTCCAAGCTTGCCTTCGATATCGCCACGTCGGATCAGGTTGGAAATGAAACCATCGCTGGCCTGATCCAGTTGTTCCGCAGCCGGAGATAGCCGTCTTGGTTCATATACGCCGACTACTACACATGCAGTACGCTGTTTTTCCGGATTACCACTTTTTACACTGAATTCCATAGATAATGTCCTATTATGAACTTTTTATATCGTGTACCTGGTCTTTTGAGCCTTACTGTCGTGCAGTTCTTTATCAATATTATGGGTATGTAAGACACTAATATTCCTGCTCTTAAACATACCGAGTTCATAAAAACTGTATATTTTGCTAGTCTAATACAATAAATGAATATTTCCAGCCAAAATACCAAGTTTTATGCTGGACTATGAGTAGCCCTGGCGCTCTGTTGATATGGATAATCTTTCGGGTTGATATTGATTGTGAGGCGGGTAAATATTGAAACATATAAAATACAATCAAAAACAATAAGTTATATTAATTCGAGCTAATACTGCCCAGAGTGTGAGGGTGTCTGAGGGCTCACAAATAAGCGGACACTTTATAGCCGGACAGTGCGGGTGGCCGTCAGTCGATCAAAAAATGCTTGTCGTTCCCTGTTTGTAAAACACCACAATAGCCCCAGACCAAAGGTCATGCACATCAATATGAATCTGTGTAATGCCTGCGGCCAGGTAATATCGTGTCCATTCAGTTGTTCTACCCTTATTTTCCATGCGCGCATCCCCAGCGTCTGGCCGCCATGGGTCCAGAACCAGCCATAAAACAGAAATGCGACAATAAACAGGTAGATTGAATAAAGCATATTGCCAGTCTTAATCGCCTCACCCTCCGTGAACGGCAGTAAAAGCGCAGTAGTTACAAAAAGGATGGCTAGCAGTAGTAAGCAATCATAACTGAATGCTCCAATACGGCGGAGAATGCCAGCAGGGCAAAAGTCTAGAGTTGTTTCTTTTGATGTATTTTTATTGCTTACGGGTGTAATCATTGAGCTGGATTGTGTTTTTGGATGAAATTTCAGGGAAGCGGGTCAATCGCCCTGCAGAACCAAGTAAAAATGGTATTATACCGCCCACGTTTGGTGCGCTCAAACTAATACACAAACAATCGTGAATTCAGCGACAATGGGAATATACACAGTAGCGGTAGCAATATAAGGAACCAGCATATTATCGGATTTATTCAAAAACTTATTCGTAAACGCACCGGTAAGACGGATACGCATAATACAGATAACCCGGAACAAGCGGTTATTATCCCCAGGTCAGAGCATGGAATCTCCAGAAGCAGCATCAGTGAGAATGCGCTAAAGGTACTTTATCGACTGAACAAGGGGGGGTTTCAGGCCTATCTGGTCGGTGGCAGTGTACGTGACCTGTTATTGGGACATGAACCAAAAGATTTTGATGTCGCTACAGATGCAAGCCCGGAAGAAGTAAAGGGGCTGTTTCGAAATTGCCGACTGATAGGGAGACGTTTTCGTCTGGCGCATGTCCATTACGGGCGAGAAATAATAGAAGTGGCAACCTTTCGTGGTCAGGGAGAGGGAAAGGATAAGCAGGAAAGATCCAGCTCTGAAGATGGCCGCCTGTTGCGGGACAATGTATTCGGTACTATAGAGGAAGATGCCTGGCGTAGGGACTTTACCGTTAATTCCCTGTATTACAACATTGAGGATTATTCGGTAATCGATTACGCCAATGGTATGGCAGACATCAAGAGTGGAACGTTGCGCATTATGGGCGATGCAGCTCAACGTTACCGCGAAGACCCGGTGCGTATGCTTCGTGCAGTCCGTTTTGCTGCCAAGCTTGGGTTTCGTATCCATCCGGATACCGAGTCGGCAATCTTTGGCCATGCGCACTTGTTAGGGGATATCTCACCCTCGCGTTTGTTTGAAGAAACCCTCAAGCTGTTTATGTCGGGTAAGGCGTTGCAGACCTTTGAACTGTTGCGCCAGCATCATTTGTTTGGGTATTTGTTTCCGGCTACTGAGAAAAGTCTTGCCGAGGAAGATCAGGGTTTCCCTCATATGCTTGTATCAAAGGCATTATCCAATATGGATAACCGTGTAGCTGAAGGTAAATCAGTAACGCCTGCATTTTTATATGCGGCATTTCTGTGGGACCCGGTGCGCAGTCTTACAGAAAGAATCCAGTCTGAAGAATCAATGGGGATTATTCCAGCTATGCAGCAGGCGGGTAACCGGATGGTATCAGCTCAGGCAAAAAATACCTCAATCCCGAAGAGGTTCAGTTTCCCCATGCGTGATATCTGGAACCTGCAACCACGGTTAAACTCAATTACCGGGGGTCGGCCACATAAATTGATAACGCATCCACGTTTTCGGGCTGCATATGATTTTCTTTTGCTGCGTGCTGAATGTGGAGAGGCTACGCAAACACTGGCTGACTGGTGGACAAAGTTTCAGGAAGTAACGGAAGAAGAAAGAACAAAGATGACCAGTGTAAAAAATAGTGGCGGTCAAAGGAAAAGACGTCCGCGTCGTCGTAAACCGTCAGGCATCCAGTCACGAACGGATCACGACTAAGGTGGTGTTATGTCAGGTGACCAGCAGGTAGTTGTATATATAGGCGTAGGCAGCAACCTGCAAAATCCACAACAGCAGGTAACCGAAGCATTCACCTTGCTAGACGAGATACCTGAAACTGTTTGTCTCCGTGCATCATCGTTGTATCGTAGTCGGCCGATGGGACCGGTCGATCAGCCTGATTACATAAATGCCGTTGCCGAATTAAAAACCACACTTCCAGCCAGAATGCTATTACAGCATTTGCAGGGTCTTGAGGTTCGCCAGGGCCGTGTCAGGGGTGCTGAACGCTGGGGCCCCAGAACGCTGGATCTGGATATTATCCTATATAATCAGGGTCTTATAAAAGAATCAGATCTTGTGGTGCCGCATCCGGGGATACCCGAACGGGCCTTCGTGCTGTATCCTTTGCAGGAGCTGGCTCCAGATATCGAGATTCCTGGGCTGGGGAGCCTGAAAGATGTCATAGGTATATTTGAACAGACAAAGACGGGGCATGATGAGTTAGAGCGCCTGGACTGAATATGAGCAAGACTGAAAAACGATACATTGTGGTAGAAGGCCCCATAGGTGTGGGAAAGACCAGTCTTGCCCGGCGACTGGCAGAAAGTTTTGGTTCTGAACTTATGTTGGAAGACGCGAGTAGCAACCCGTTCCTGGAAAGGTTCTACCGTAACCCAAAACAGGCTGCCTTTCCGACGCAATTGTTTTTTTTATTTCAGCGCGCCCAGCAAATGCAGGAATTGAATCAGGGAGACATGTTTAGCCCGGTCAGGGTTGCCGATTTTTTAATGGAAAAGGACCGTTTGTTTGCGGGGCTGACGCTGGATAAGGATGAAGTGAAATTATATGAGCAGGTATACGAGAAGCTGGCTATCGAGGCCCCCAGGCCGGATCTGGTTATATATCTACAGGCCCCGGCAGATATTCTAAAACAACGTGTAATCAATCGTGGTATAGGGCATGAGCAGCAGATCAATGCCGAATATCTAATGCAACTGGTAGAGGCATATGCCAAATTTTTCCACGATTACCAGGAAACACCTTTGCTTATCGTAAACGCAACAGAAATAGACCTGGTGAATTGTGATGAGGATTACCAGCAATTATTACGTCGCATTGAGGATGTAAAAGGTGGGCGCCACTATTTTAACCCCTTACCTATCGCTATTTAATTTTAACGTCATTACTTTTGTAATATAGCCTTTGTAACTTAGCCTCCGTAACCTATGTATAAGAATCCTGAATCCGGTACTGTATCTCGTACTACTGTGAATACCCTGATGAAAAAGAAACAGGCGGGGGAAAAGATTGTCTGTCTAACTGCATATGATGCCAGTTTTTCATATCTGCTGGATCATTCGGGTGTCGATGTGATTCTGGTGGGTGATTCACTTGGCATGGTAATTCAGGGACATGAAACAACACTGCCAGTCACTATGGATGATATGGTGTATCACACACGGATCGTAGCCAGCCAGTGTCAGCGAGCGTTATTGATTGCAGACATGCCTTTTATGAGTTACTCCAATATTAATCAGGCACTATCGAATGCGGCAAGGTTAATGAAGGAGTCGGGTGCGCATATGATCAAGTTGGAGGGTGGCGAAACCCAGTTGGAGGTGGTGCGTCATCTTGCAAGGAGTGGCATCCCGGTTTGTGCGCATCTGGGTTTGCAGCCGCAGTCAGTACACAAACTGGGTGGCTACCGTGTGCAGGGTAGGGACAAAAAGGATGCCAAATCCATGTTGTTAAGTGCGCGTGCATTACAGGATGTTGGTGCAGACATGTTGCTGCTGGAATGCGTGCCGTCAAGTCTTGCTACCGATATTACTCATAGTGTTGAAGTCCCTGTTATTGGTATTGGTGCGGGTTCCGAATGTGATGGACAGATTCTGGTATTGCAGGATGTGTTGGGTATTACGCCGGGTACGCCACCTCGTTTTAGTAAAAACTTTATGTTGGGTAACGACAGTATTCAGAAAGGTATCGAGTCTTATGTGCAGGCAGTACGGGATGGAAGTTTTCCATCTGAGGAACAAAGCTTTTCCTGATCCTGTGCAAATCATCAGAAACATTCTTGAGCTTCGTGCCATGACCAACGAGTGGCGCAGGGAAAACCTGAGCATAGGCTTTGTCCCGACCATGGGTAATCTACATGCAGGACATTTGCAGCTGGTTGAAGAGTCCAGGGTGCGAGCAGATCGTACCGTAGTCAGTATTTTTGTTAACCCGATGCAATTTGGAGAGACAGAGGATTTTGATGGTTATCCAAAAACTACAGACGAGGACTGCGCAGCCTTAACGGAAAAGGAAGTGGATGTCGTCTTTATGCCTGAGGTAGAAGAAATATATCCAGGTGGATTGCAGCAAACGACCCGGATCGAAGTAACGAGTTTGTCAGATATAGTGGAAGGGAGTTTCCGACCAGGCCATTTTCAGGGCGTGGCTACTGTGGTGGCAAAATTATTGAATATGGTACAGCCTGATGTTGCCTTGTTTGGAGAAAAGGACTTTCAGCAGTTACTGGTAATCCGGCAAATGGTTCAGGATCTGAATATGCCCGTTCAGATAATCGGTATACCCACAGTGCGGGAGCCAGATGGTTTGGCAATGAGTTCGCGTAATGGTTATTTAACGGATGAAGAGCGCAAGCTTGCACCTGAAATTTATCGAACGCTGCAAAATGTTCAGGGACAACTGAATCAGGGTGGGCGAGATTTTCAGATCCTGGAGCAGCAGGCCGAGAAAGACCTTAATAAAAAAGGGTTTAAAACAGACTATTTGATGATCAGAAGGGCTGAAGACCTGTTATATCCCACTGCAGATGACCATAAATTAGTGATTTTGGTGGCTTCCTGGCTAGGGAAAGCCCGTTTGATAGACAACCTGCCTATTAATTTGTCTGACTAGACTGATATAATGCGCGCTCTGTTATGTAAGGGGATACCAAGAAATGCAGCAAACAATGTTGAAAGCCAAACTTCATCATGCCCATGTAACCCACTCTGAGCTGGAGTACGAGGGTTCGTGTGCGATTGATGGGCACTTGCTGGATACGGCAGGCATCTCCGAATATGAACAGATTCATATCTATAACACCACCAATGGCGAGCGGTTCGTTACTTATGCGATTCGCGCCGAACATCACTCTGGCATTATCTCTGTGAATGGTGCAGCCGCACACAAGGCAGACAAGGGTGACAGGGTCATCATCTGTTCCTATGCCTCTTTAAGTCAGCAGGAGCTCGCCAACTTTAAGCCAACGTTGGTTTACCTTGATCAGGACAATAACATCAAGCGTACCCGAAATTCTATTCCGGTCCAGGTTGCCTAGAGCAGCCATTATCATTCAGGCTTGGTAATATAGTTGTACCCTTTGGTTACTATCTTGTTCGTTTACTATCGTTAGAAAAACATTCCGCGCGTTCTCCCAACTGCCTTGCTTTGAACACCTCAATCCGACAGGTTCTCCGGTATGAAAATAAAACCTTTTGCAGAATCCAGTGAGCAGAATAAAGAACCAATTCTTGTGATATTGCAGAAAGAATTCGATAAACCCGGAACGGTGCTGGAAATCGGCGGTGGTACTGGACAGCATGCGGTTTATTTTTCCAGTGAGCTTCCGCATCTTGTCTGGCAACCGACAGAAAAGGCAGGGGAACTGCCGGGTATATGTTTATGGATGGAAGAGGCCGGACTCTCCAATATCCATGAGCCTGTGGAGCTTGATGTAAGCACGCATCCCTGGGAGCTTGATGCTATGGATATGGTGTTTTCGGCCAATACGGTACATATCATGTCCTGGCCAGAGGTAGAGTGTATGTTTCAGGGAATAGGCAATGTCTTGCGCGTTGGTGGAAAGTTTTGTTTGTATGGACCATTCAATTACGACAATGTATATACCAGTGACAGCAATGCACAATTTGATGTCTGGCTAAAAGATCATGATCCCAAAAGTGGTATACGAAATTTCGAAAATCTGGATCAGCTTGCGCAGCAGGTCGGCATGAGTTTACATAAAGATTATGAAATGCCAGCAAACAACCGGATACTGGTATGGAAAAAAGTCAGTTCCCAATCACCAGGTCCTGGTAATTGGTGAGAATAAGTTTAGGGATTTAAGGTTAAGTTCATCAAGCGGATGATTGCAAGGCAAAACAATGTGAAAAAGCGGAGTTTTGGACAGGGATGGCCTTATAACGCGAAGCCCATGGATGGGTGAGAGCGTATTACACTTAGTAAATGAGCATTTTGAACATTGTTTTAACGCAGCAAGCACCGCTTCAGGGGCTTAATTACCCCGTATTCCGCATACCTGCTGAAATTGCATTAATAGAACGCAGCAGAGGATCTTGCCATACGGATTCCTGATCTTCAGGGAGTTCCTGCAAATCCCTTCGGTAACGTTTCAGTAATTCAATCTGGATATAATTCAGCGGGTCAAGATATGGATCACGGCGGGATAATGACAGCATTAGCACGGGTGTTTCCTGTAGCAACTCATCAATATCCGCCACTGTGAGTATCTGGTCTATTGTGTCCTGGTACTCGTTATTAATATTTGGATAGACTTCCTCGTGGGTTTTTTCATCCAGACACAGTTTTGAGTATTCCTGTGCAATAACCATCTCCCCTTTATACAAAGCCATCTGGGTATTGCTTAACAATGATTTGAAAAAAGGCCATTCGTGGTACATTTCCTGCAACTTTTGCAGTCTGGCTTCATCCGTGGCCCAGCTCTTTAAGGCATGACCTATGCCATACCAGGCAGGCAAGGTATGACGCGACTGTGCCCAGCCAAATACCCAGGGAATTGCGCGTACCGAAGACTTGGATCTATCCCCTTTAGCTCTGTGGGATGGACGTGATCCGATATTGAGCAAGCCGATTTCACTAACAGGAGTGGCCTCATAGAAATAATCCAGAAAGGCCGGAGTAGAGTCTGTAAGTTCACGATATGCCTTTTCTCCATTACTCACCATGCCATCCATGATGTCCATATACTCCTGGCGATCATCTGTAACGGGTTTTACTGTGCAAAGGCTGGCCTTCAACAGACCGGTAACACCCATGGTTAACTCATAGATTGCGGTTTCTGTATTGCTGTATTTGTAGGACAGCACCTCGCCCTGTTCGGTAAACTTGATTTGTCCGTGTACCGTATTGGGTGGTTGCGCCATGATGGACTCATGGGTAGGGCCGCCGCCGCGGCCTATGGTGCCACCACGACCGTGGAACAGCCGGCAACCAATATTAAAACTGGATGTCAGTTTAATGATTCTTTTTTGTGCCTGATACAGGCCCCACGTAGAAGCGAGAATGCCTCCGTCCTTGCAGGAATCAGAATACCCCAGCAT
>DAOWEP010000072.1 GCA_030638455.1 Gammaproteobacteria bacterium | reverse complement strand
CCTGTAACATCGGCAAACCAGTCTTTCCATCATCGGCTTCTGAGGTGTTATTAAAACCCAGGTCACGAAGAAGATTTTTAATAATACGTCTCATTGTGGAGAAATCATCCACAATGAGGATTTTCATATCTTTATCCAATGTTATCTCCTAAAACAGCGGGTCACTTCATTATTGTAGTTATTACAATAATACTTCTTGTTTTATCACTTCGATTATTACTGCAATTGTTACTAATATAATGGTTAGCAATACCTTTCTTACTTCATAAAATAGCTATTCAGGCAACCTATTTTTTCTCTTTATTTTTTGGAAACCATTCTGTCATTCTTGCACGCAGACGAATCAATGCCTGTCCATGTATCTGACACACACGGGATTCACTAACCCCAAGCACCTCTCCTATCTCCCGAAGATTTAGCTCCTCGTCATAATATAAGGACATCACCAATCGCTCTCTTTCTGGCAAACCTGATATAGATACAGATAACGACTGCTGGAAATCCTCATTTTGTAATACTTCCAGTGGCCCCAACTGTTTTGGCTGAGAGCTTATGGTTGCTTCTTCCTGTGTATCACCTAATAAACCAGGATCCTCATAACTGAACACCCGGCAACCAACAGCGTCTTGCAATATCTTGTGGTATTCAATCAGATCCAGTCCCAATACTTCTGCCACTTCATGATCCCTGGCATCACGACCTTTTTCATTCTCTATACCTCTTACCGCTTCGGCTACCATACGTACCTTTCGGTGTACTGAGCGCGGAGTCCAGTCCGAACGCCTGATTTCATCCAGCATAGCTCCGCGGATCCTGATACCTGCATAGGTTTCAAAACTGGCACCCTGACTGGCATTATAATTACGCGATGCCTCCAATAGGCCTATCATCCCTGCCTGTATCAGATCGTCCACCTGAACATTGGGCGGCAGCCTGCTTACCAGGTGGTAGGCAATGCGCTTAACTAGAGATACATGCTCTTTTACTAACTCATTCTGATCTGACTGATCTGTTGTTGCATACTTCATAGCGTATCCATTCATGTCAAAGGTTCTGCCTCGCTGTAACTTGATCGAATTAACCGCTCTACAAAAAACTCCAGATGACCACCGGCTGCTTCTGGTCTCGGCCACTTATCGGCCTTTAATGCCAAATTCTTGAATGCCATGGCTGAACGGCTTCGTGGATATGCTTCCACCACCGGCCGCTGTTTCTGTATCGCTTTTCTTAAATACTCATCGTAGGGCACTGATCCCATATGACTAAGCGTAGCATCTAGAAAACGATCAGTAACCTTTACCAGTTTAGCAAAGAGTTCCTGACCTTCCTGTGCAGAATGGGTCATATTGGATAATATTCGGAAACGCTGGACTCCATGATCCTGATTTAAAACCTTCATTAAAGCATAGGCATCGGTAAGTGATGCCGGTTCATCACAAACAACCACAACAACTTCATGGGCAGCGCGACTAAAACTAATGACACTGTCTGAAATACCCGCAGCAGTATCCACAATTAAAGCATCTAAATCATGACTGAGTTCGCTGAAGGCACGAATTAATCCCGCATTTTCCATAGGGTTCAATTCTGACATTAATTTAACGCCGGATGAGGCTGGCACTATTTTCAACCCTCCGGGACCTTCAATAATAATTTCCTCTAGCGTCCTTTCTCCTGCTATTACATGAGACAGGTTATAGACTGGCCTCAATCCCAGCATTAAATCTACGTTAGCCAGACCAAGGTCTGCATCCATTAACATTACACTCTGCCCTGCCTTTACCATCGACAAGGCCAGATTAACGGAGATACTGGTTTTCCCAACACCCCCCTTACCACTGGCAACTGCCGCCACCAGTACTGGTTTTGGATTTGCCAACCGCCTTAGCCCCGCAGCCTGATCTTCCCTATCTGGCATAAGCATCAGCCACTTTTCCGTTGATCGTTATTGAAGATGTGTTCTTTGTTGTCATCATTTCTGCTCTTTGCATATAAGTAGCGGCCATCGTCACAAGACTGTTCCCGCGGGCCGGCTGTAAATCTTCCGGTACTCGCTGACCATCACTAACATAGGCTGCAGGTAATCCGTGTTTTATTATTGTAGACAATACTTCGCCCAAACTGGTAGCTTCGTCTAATTTAGTTAAGATACAACCTTCTAGCTTCACACTCTGAAAGGCACACACCACTTCATCCAGCGTTTCCAGTTGGGTATTTGCAGACAATACCAAATAATTCTGAATCAAGTGCGCTTTACTGTTTAACCCGGATAATTGTTCAGGTAAACGAATATCTCGCTGACTGGCTCCAGCTGTATCAATTATAATTAAGCGTTTTTCGCCTAATTCATTGATTTTATTATATAACTCTTCCTGCGTGTCCACCGTATATGCTGCAACACCAAGGATACGACCATAGGTAAGCAGCTGCTCGTAACCTCCAATTCTATAATTATCGATAGAAATTAAGGCAACCTGATTTTGTCCATGACGTAGCGCATATCGTGCAGCCAACTTGGCTACGGTTGTTGTTTTACCTACTCCAGTAGGCCCAATCAGGGCTACTACTCCTCCATTAGTAAGTATATCGTCATCAGCCGTCATTACTTGATGTGTTAGCAAACTCAACACCTGGCGCCAGGCAGGTTCCAGATCCTGATCATTACCAATATTATCAGCAAGCCTTTTCGCCAGATCAGCACTAATCCCCATATTAGCCAGCCGATGCATAATCGCTGCTCTTTTTGGATTTCCACGAGACGCCTCTGACCAGGCGAGATAGGAAAGCCTGTTTTCAAGAATTCCCCGCAAACCGTTAATCTCTTCCCGCATTTCTGAAATAGCTGAACCATTCATCCACTCCACATTAGTGCCACTTGATCCAGGCCTGTTGATGGTTTTTTCTTCCATATCTTCTGGCAACATACTGGAATTTACATCTCCTTTCATCCTGCTTTCCTTGAACTCGCCATTTTGAACCATTTCTTCAAAGATAGATTCATCATAATCGACAGCGGAAATTACCTCTATACCACCAGCCACCTTTTGATTAGATAAAATCACCGCATCAGGACCTTGCTCGGCCCGAATATCCCGAATCGCCTGACGCATATTCTTGGCAATGAATCGTTTGATCTTCATATCGCTCACCCCGCTTTTATCATCTAAACAACTATAAATATCTTGTATGTAAAAAAATCTACTTCGCCCATCACTCAACGACTGACATACATCAGGCTGCCGTAAGTTGCTGACCTACTGTTGAAACCACCTTGATTTGTTTGTTATCAGGCACCTCGTTATAAGAAAGGACGTGCAACCCCGGAATACTATGACGAACCAGTCTCGCCAACCACGACCTTAAAGAAGGTGCGACAAGCAACACTGCAGGTTGTCCCATTGCTTCCTGATGCTGTGTATTTTGTACAAGGGACTGATGCAGTTGATCTGCCAGCCCTGGCTCTATTCCAATACCTCCATCAGCGGAGGACTGTACGCCTTGTTGCAATAACTGCTCCAGAGACGGGTCCAGAGTGATTACTGGAAGCTCTGGTGCCATTCCATTGATATGCTGAAGAATGGATCTGCCTAATGCTATTCGTACCATTGCCGTCAAGACACTGGGGTCCTGACTCCGCTTACCATGTTCAGCCAGACATTCGGCAATGGTGCGCATATCCTTGATCGGGATCTTCTCTTCAAGAAGATTTTGCAGTACCCGTAAAACGGTACCTACAGACATCATATCGGGTATCAAATCATCAACCAATTTCGGTGCCGTCTTGGTCAATACATCCAGCATCTGCTGCACTTCTTCATGCCCTATCAACTCGTGTGCATGCGACTGTAGCACCTGACTCAGGTGAGTAGCGATCACCGTACTGGGATCGACTACTGTATACCCTAATGTCAGAGCCTGTTCCCGCTGGCCAATATCAATCCAGACGGCATCCAGTCCAAAGGCCGGGTCTTTAACGGTTATACCCTGCAGGGTTCCCGACACCTGACCCGGGTTTATCGCCAGTTCCCTGTCCGGATAAATATCTGCTTCACCAACCGGAACACCGAGCAGTGAAATACGATAACTATTGGGTGAAAGATCCAGGTTATCTCGTATGTGAACCGGCTGTATCAGAAACCCCAGTTCCTGGGAAAGTTTTTTGCGTACACCCTTGATCCTTCCCATTAACTCACCACCCTGAGCTCGATCAACTAGTGGTATTAATCGATAACCTACTTCCAGGCCTGCAATATCTACAGTGTTAACATCATCCCAGGTCAATTCCTCCTGTTCCGGTTGAACCTTCTCAGCCTCTGGTTCGGGAGCGAGTGCCTCCTGCTCAGCTACAATTTCCTTTTCCTGTTGCTGTTGGGCGACATAATAAGCAGCCCCACCGCAGATGGCAGCAAGTGTAAGAAATGCCAGATTAGGCATACCAGGAATGACACCCATCAACCCAAGGATACCCGCAGTAATTGCCAGTGCCCGTGGACTACCAAACATCTGTGACATCATCTGCTGCCCCATGTCCTGGGATCCGGAGGATACGCGGGTCACGATAATGGCAGCAGAGGTAGAAATCACGAGTGCCGGTATCTGTGCAACCAGGCCGTCGCCAATGGTCAGCAATGTGTAATTATGTAATGCCTGTTCCAAAGGTAAACCATGCTGAAGAATTCCAATGGACAGGCCACCAATAATATTAATAAACAAAATCAGAATACCGGCTACCGCATCCCCACGAACAAATTTGCTGGCACCATCCATAGAGCCATAGAAGTCGGCCTCTGCACGAATTTCCTCTCTCCTGCTCCTTGCCTCATCCTGGTCAAGCAATCCTGCATTCAGGTCTGCGTCAATCGCCATTTGCTTACCCGGCATGGCATCCAGAGTAAACCGGGCACTGACTTCAGCAATACGCCCCGCACCCTTTGTAACCACAACAAAATTGATGATCACAAGAATCGCAAATACAACTATACCAACAGCGTAGTTTCCACCTATTACAAACTCACCAAAGGCCTCAATTACCTTGCCAGCTGCACCCGTTCCGGTATGGCCTTCCAGTAATACAATACGTGTAGAGGCAACATTCAGCGCCAATCTAAGCAAGGTAGTGACCAGCAATACAGATGGAAACACAGAGAAATCCAGTGGCCGTAGCACGTATACGCCTACCAGCAGTACCACCAGGGCAAGCGAAATATTAAAGGTAAACAGGGCATCCAGCATAATAGGCGGCAAGGGCACCACCATCATGGCCAGCAACATGATCAATAAAACAGGCGCTCCCAATCGGCCTGCAACAGAAGTCTGAATATTGGCTAACGGACTTGATACTGCCATTTGATACACTCTTTCACGAAAATAATTAACTAATTGTTTATATTAAATATTTTTTAAGTTTCCAGAATACGGAACGCCAAAAAATCGGCATATTTCAGCCTTTAAACCTACCTTGCAATAATCGTTCCTGATTTGGGTTTTGAACCTGGATTTTTTACCGGGATTACCTGATGTGGAATTCGACCTGGTTATTCGCGAAATATACGGGCTAGTGCAAATATTCGTCAGGGACCGACAAATCACCGGGGGGACTGGGGTTTTTACCACCTTTCTTTCTTGACGCCGTCTTAAGCTGAAAGACATAGGCAAGCACCTGGGCCACTGCCAGATACAGGGCTCCGGGTATTTCATCATTGAGGTCTGTACTGGCATACAGTGCACGTGCCAAAGGAGGGGCCTCGAACAATGCAACATTATGCTCCTGTGCTATTTCGCGTATTCTAGCTGCTATCAGATCAGTGCCCTTGGCCACCACTATGGGTGCCCTCATATCAGGTTCCTTATAACGCAGGGCCACAGCAAAATGCGTCGGGTTTGTTATCACCACGTCCGCCGAGGGCACTTCATCCATCATCCTGCGCATGGCCATTTCCTGTTGCATCCTTCTGATATGACCCTTCACTTCAGGATCACCCTCACTATTTTTATGCTCATCCTTGACTTCCTGCTTGGTCATCTTCAATTGCTTTCTGTGTTGCCACAATTGAAAGGGTACATCTACTGCAGAAATCAGAATCATGATCGAACTTAATACCAACAGTGACCATCCCAGCATATTGAATGCATGCGCCATGGCACGCTCAACACCAAGACTACCTAACGCAGTAAGGTCGCCAAAGAAATTCATAATCAGCAACGTTGCACCACTAGCCACCAATAACACCTTGGCCATAGCCTTGAGCAGCTCCATCAATCCTTTTAATGAAAAAAGTCTTTTCAATCCCTTAATGGGATTAATTTTGTCGAATTTTGGCGCCAAAGCCTTGGCAGAAAACGACCACCCGCCCATCAAGACAGGTGTCAGCAAGGCAGCCACTACCAAAGTCAGCATAAAGGGAAGGAACAACATCAAGGCATCCAGCATTAGATTACCAAGGAGACCTGGAATGAGTGCGGTATCAAATGCCCAGCTACGCTCAATAGACAGGCCCTTTATCATTAGTGCATTCAGGCCAGTACCAAGACCTTTACCCATAAACAACAAAATGCTGGCACCCACCATCAGAATTACTGTGGTATTCAGCTCTCGAGAACGGGCGACCTGACCCTTGTCTTTCGCATCCTGTAATCGTTTCTGGGTCGGTTCCTCAGAACGCTCCTGACCACCGCCGCCACCTTGTTCTTCTGCCATTAGCCCGCACCACCTGCAAGAAGAATTTCTTCAATAAGGTCAAATGATCCCATCATGATTTCTGTAAAGCGAGGCAACAAGGTAGGCAAGGTCAAAAATATCAACAGAAAACCAGCCATCATGGTGGTTGGAAATCCTACTGCAAAAATATTTAAGGTTGGTGCAGCACGCATCATCACACCAAAGCCTGCATTGATCAGCATGATTGTAATCAACACAGGCAAAGCTATTAAGATTGCGCCAACGAAAATCTTACTTGCCCATAAGGCTATGGTTAGATAGCTGTTTACCTCAAGACCAATGGTGCCCACAGGAATGGTTTCAAAACTTTCATATAAAATCTGAATCGAGATCAAATGCCCGTTCAGGGAAAGGTATAATAAGGTACCAATGATCAGGTAAAAGCTGCTCACTACAGGTACTGAAACACCATTTGGATCCAGAAACTGCGCAAAACCCAGCCCCATGGACATTGCAATATTATGACCAGCCACCACCATGGAACTAAAAATAAATCCGATTATAAAACCCATTGCGACACCCAACATTAATTGCTGAACTGTAATCAGCAATCCATCCAGGCTTAAAGGATCAACAGCCGGAACTGCAGGCAACATAGGCGCTATCATCCATGTAAGAACAATCGCCAGGCCTAGACGAATTTTGACCGGCACGATTCTTTGTGCCCCAAATATTGGCACTACCATCAACATGGCGCCTATGCGGACAAATGGCCAGAAGTAACCACCAATATAGGAGACAATTTCAGCTGTGCTAAGCGTCATTACGGGAAGTGAATCATTACGAAAAAGGAATCAGCCGATCAGATCCGGTATTCCTTCAAAAATCTGTCGCATAAAACCAAGGGCAACATCCATCATCCATGACCCGGATAACATTAGCGCTAACGCAAGGACAATCAGTTTCGGAATAAAGCTTAGCGTCATTTCATTGATCTGAGTGGCCGCCTGAAACATACCAATTATCAACCCAACGGCAAGAACAGAAAGCAGCATAGGTGCTGCAAGCAGAACGGTAACGTGTAATGCCTGTTGTCCAATATTAATTACGGTATCTGGCGTCATGGTTCCATCTCCACCTGCTTTACTTAAACGACAAAGCTTGCCGTCAGGCTGCTTATAATCAAAGCCCACCCGTCCACCAGCACAAACAACATCAGCTTAAAAGGCAACGCAATCAACATTGGCGATAACATCATCATACCCATGGACATCAACACGCTCGCCACCACCAGATCAATTACCACAAAAGGGACAAAGATCAGGAAACCAATCTGGAATGCTGTTTTCAGTTCACTGGTTACAAAAGCAGGCACCAGCATAGAGAAAGGCACATCATCAGGAGACTCTATATCCTCTAAACCTGAAATACTGGCAAATAATTCAAGGTCGCTTTCACGGGTCTGGGCCATCATGAAATCACGAAAGGGTACTTGCGCCCTTTTCAGGGCTTCCTCATCCGATATTTTGTCATTCAGATAAGGCTCCAGGGATTCGTTATAGGTACGATCAAATACAGGTGCCATAATAAAAAATGTAAGGAACAGGGTGAGTCCTATTATGATCTGGTTTGAGGGCGTCTGGGGAGTACCCATAGCCTGACGCATTATAGATAACACGATGGCTATTCGGGCAAACGAAGTCATCATCATCATGAGCGCTGGCAAAAACGTCAGCGCTGTCATCAGCATCAGTATCTTGATAGTCAGCGTATAAGTCTGGCCACCGTCTTTTGTTGGAGCCGAGGTGACTAGCGTAATACCCGCCTCAGCAAATACCTCCCCAAAAGAAAATAACAGAAAGAGTAGTATTGATATACGAGCAAGATTTAACATTACGACTTCTTCCCCATTGCCGTCTTCAGTCGAGCAGAAAATCCTATAGCTTCATTCTGCTCTCTTTCTGTATCTTTAGGGCTTCCCTGCGACCCTTCCTGAATAACGGGTGTATCCAGCACATGAAGCTTCCTAACCTGGCCTGGCGCTACTCCTAACAACAATTGAGTGTCCCCTACTTTCACAAGCACAAGCTTCTCTCTGGTGCCCAATGACAGCCCTCCCAATATCCGCAGTGTGCCGCCTGCCTTTCCCTGAAAGCCTCCAGCCCGTCGCATTAGCCAGGCAAACAAAATAATAACGCCGATCACCAGCGCCATACTAAAGACAAGTTGCAAGATTACATCAACCCCGACAGGATCGCTGGAGAAAACCAGCTTTTTTGGACTTTCCTTTGCGGGCTCTTCTGCCTGCAACATAAAGGGAATACATATACCCGCTACAAAAAGCAGCCCCCTATACAGACCCGTCATAAAAAATAACTTCTTGATCAAAACTGCATTCATAATCTTTGGTTTGCTTTTTTATGTGTCTATACTCTGCTAATTCAATAATATTCAGATCATCAATTTCTATTTCATTAGCGCCATGTGGGTGCCACGTTAGTTGCCATGTTAGTTTCTATTTTAGTTTTTTAACCCGCTCGGCTGGACTGATAACATCAGTCAGGCGAATACCAAACTTCTCATTCACTACCACCACTTCACCATGAGCCACCAGCGTGCCATTCACCATTACATCCATAGGTTCCCCCGCCAATCGGTCCAACTCTATAACAGACCCCTGATTTAACTGTAACAGGTTGCGAATATTGATCAGGGTTCTTCCAATCTCCATTGAAATAGTGACAGGGATGTCCAGTATGATGTCAATATTCCCGCCAAATGCTTCGCCCCCTGTTTCAGGTTGCAGATCCTGAAACTCAGCTGTCTCATAGGGATCACCCCCAACCGACTCATCTGAAGCCGCAGCCTTCTCAGCATCATCCTGTTCAGACAGCGCTGCAGCCCAGTCGTCCGCTGCTCCATCCTGACTAGCATCCGCTCCACCACCACCTGTAGCTTCACTATCCGCAGCCTGACTATCCGCTTCGTTGTTATCAGTCTCGTCGTTCATTACATGCTCCAAAATACATGATACACAGATACCGTTATTACTGTTCTACTTCACTTACACTCAAATTTACATGCCCACTAACCAACCAGGAAACACTTCTGACTCATTAACGTTGGACTATTTTTTGCTGAATCTTCACTGCCGCATTGCCTCTCGACATCCCATAAATACCCCGAAATACAGGTATATCCTCTACCTTTAATACAACCTCTTCAGGCAAGTCTACCGGGATAATATCTCCTGCCTTAAGCGACTCAATTTCGCCCAAAGTAAGTTCGGTCTCAATCAGGCTACTGGTCACTTCCAGTTCGGCTTCCTGTATCTCTTCCTGTAATGAAACCGCCCACCGATTATCTGTATCATCGGTATCACTTTGTACACCAGCATCAAGCTGATCCCGGATAGGCTCAATCATGGCATAGGGTAATGTGAGGTGCAGATCACCACCCCCACCATCCAGTTCGATATGAAATGTTGAAACAACCACTACCTCTGTAGGACTGACGATATTTGCAAATTGCGGGTTAACTTCTGCATTAATAAACTCAAAATCAACAGGCATTACAGGCATCCATGCTTCTTTAAGGTCAACAAAAACCTGATCACGCATCATCTGAATCACACGATGCTCTGTTGGAGTAAATTCCCGGCCTTCAATTTTGGTATGAAAGCTACCATCACCACCAAAATAATTATCCACCAGGATATAAACCAGTTTCGGGTCAATTACGAGCAACCCTGATCCCTTTAACGGATTGACCTTTACAAGATTCAAACTGGTCGGGACAAACAAACTATGTATGTATTCACTGAACTTCATCATTTGCACACCGCCTACAGCAATCTCAGCCGAACGACGTAGTACATTAAACAGGCTGATTCTGAAATAACGCGCAAACCTTTCGTTAATCATCTCCAGCGTAGGCAATCGGCCACGTACAATCCTGTCCTGACTAGTAAAGTCATAAAGCAATGCAACACCATCATCCAGACCTTCATCCGCTTGAGTCTCTACATCACCGCTATCGACACCATGCAATAACGCATCGATTTCATCCTGTGAAAGAAGATCATTTGCTGACATTATGTTGTCCTGTTTTTATTTCTGTAAAAAATCCTGGATAAATTGATTATTGCCCTACAGCTATATTATTGCCCTACAATGCTAGGCAAGTACAAAGCCTTTACAACTGGATAACCTGTAACATCTTTCATTACTTTCTGTACAACCTCTAATGCATCTGCCTGCAAGGCCTCCTTACCTTCTGTGGTTCTGAGCTCTGAAAACTCCTGACTACTAAACAGCAACATCAAGTGATGCCGTATAACCGGCATATGCAACTTGATCAGCTCAACATCTTCTGCACTATGTGCCATAGTGGTAACTTCAACCTGCAGATAACGTACATCTGAATCACTTTCCAGATTCACTACAAAAGCAGGCGCAAGATCCAGGTACATTACCTTTGCCTTACTCAGGGCCTTCTTTTTCTCCTTATCCTTGTTGTTTTTCTTCTCTTTCTTTGCACTGTCTTCAACTTCTGTGGCTTCAACCGTTTCATCACCACCGTCTGCCGAGTCGTCACCTGAACTCAGAATAAACCAGGTAGCTGCAACACTAATGGCTATAACCAAAACCCCAATCGCTGAAAAGATCAGGATAGTCTTTAGCTTTCCGCTACCCGCTGGTTTGCTATTCTCTACATCAAGTTCAAGATCATCATCGAGTTCTGCCATTTTTCATTCCTATTCTTCTAGTAGTCATAACGGTTACACGACCTCACACCAACGCTATACAGCCTTTCCCTGATCTTTGTACTTCTTCTAGCAAGAGGTATGCCAGCTATGATAAATTTAGATTATTATTAATATCAATT
>DAOWEP010000078.1 GCA_030638455.1 Gammaproteobacteria bacterium | reverse complement strand
TTAACTTAAATGACCTAGAATAACGGGCAGCCAGCCAATTTTTAATATTAATTAAATATTTCTAATAATTTGTCGAAAGAGGGTATGTAGTCATACTTATATCTAATGATTAGAAGGGGGTTATTTTGTCAGCAGCCAGGGAATTCCATTTTGAAGATACAGATTTCGACTACATTCGTGATGTTATAGGTAGTCATACAGGGATTGTGTTATCAGATGCCAAAAGGAACATGGTCTACAGCCGTTTATCCAGAAGGTTGCGCGCACTAAATCTGAATACGTTCACTGATTATTGTAATCTTCTGCGAGAGGAAGATGAAACAGAGTTGATCAATTTTATTAATGCGATCACGACCAACCTGACCTCTTTCTTTCGTGAAAAACATCACTTTGAATATCTGGAAAAGGCACTAATTCCAAAGTTTCTACAGGAAAATACAAACAAGCGTATCCGAATCTGGTCAGCAGGGTGTTCTACCGGAGAGGAACCGTACACCATTGCGATGGTATTAAAAGAGTCTATACCCAATATCAAGACATGGGACGTAAAGATTCTGGCGACCGACCTGGATTCGAATGTGGTGGCTACGGCTAAAGCGGGTATCTATACCGCAGAAAGAATTGAGGGAATTAGTCCTGCCTTAAAGAAGCGTTGGTTTACCAAAAATGATGACAAGGTGCAGGTGTCTTCTGAATTAAAGGAACTGATTACATTTAACCAACTTAATCTTATGCATCAGTGGCCATTTAAGGGCCCCTTTGACCTGGTCTTTTGCAGGAACGTAGTAATCTATTTCAGTAAGGACACACAGCGAGAACTGGTAACACGGTATGCAGATTACACAAGGGATGACGGGCATTTGTTTCTGGGTCATTCTGAGTCACTGTTCAAGGTAACGGATCGTTATAAGTTGTTACGCAATACGATGTATCAAAAAGTAAAGTAATAATATTATGCCGCAGGCAAATACATCTTCAATCTTCTCCAAGGGGAATCCGCCTAAGGCATTAAAAGGTTTCGGGCATATTAACCGTTACCTGGACAGGACTCGTAACAAATATTCAGCCAAGATCCTGCCAGGTGAATACTATGTAACGATGGAGGATGAATATATTGCAACTGTGCTTGGGTCCTGCGTATCGGCCTGTATCAGGGACAAGGTTGTTGGTATAGGTGGGATGAACCACTTCATGTTACCCAAAAGTGCAGAAGAGAAGGGTGGTAAAGCAGCCATGTTAAGTGAGGCAGCACGATATGGAAGTTATGCCATGGAGCACATGATAAATGACATTCTCAAGAATGGCGGCAAAAGAGAGAACCTGGAAGTAAAAATAACGGGTGGTGGCAGGATCATTGCAAACATGACGAATATAGGCCAACAAAATATTGCCTTTGTAAGGGAGTACATCAAGACAGAAGGTTTGCTGTTGTTAGGAGAGGATGTAGGAGATATTTATCCAAGAAAAGTACTCTATCACCCAAAAACAGGGAAAGTGAATATTAAAAAGCTCAGGTCAATGCACAACGATACAGTTCAGGCAAGAGAAAAAGAATACCTGGCAACCCTCGATCAGAAACCTGTTATAGGTGATGTTGAGTTGTTCTAGCAGCCTTTCAGACACTCATTAAAAAACAGAATTATGAAAAAGATACGTGTACTGGTAATTGATGACTCATCAGTAGTCAGAAAAATACTCACCGAAGTTCTGGAAAGCGACCCTAAAATTGAGGTTGTCGGAACTGCGGCTGATCCATTGATAGCAAGGCAAAAGATAAAACAGCTGGAGCCGGATGTTCTGACGCTTGATGTAGAAATGCCCAAGATGGATGGCATTACCTTCCTTAGTAACTTGATGCGGTTGCGCCCCATGCCGGTTGTTATGGTCTCTACGCTTACCCAGAAAGGAGCAGACGTTGCCTTGCAGGCACTTGAGCTGGGCGCAATCGATTATGTATCAAAACCCACAACTGATCTAGCTAACCAGTTGGCTGATTACACGGAAGAGATAACCAGCAAGGTCAAGATGGCGGCTGCGGCCAATGTGGGGGCACTGGCTAATAGTTCAGTCAAGAGGTCTGCCAGAAAATCAACAGAAGAGGTCGCTACTATGGTAGTAGACCCCAAGTTGTCGGCGGATGCAGTGTTAAAGAAAAGATCGGTCAACAAATTCAAGACGACCGACAAGATTATTGCCATTGGTGCATCTACAGGGGGAACGGAAGCGATCAAGGCCGTACTCGTGGATTTGCCTGCTGACTCACCGGGGATCGTGATCAGTCAGCACATCCCGGAGGCCTTTAGTACATCTTTTGCAGAACGTATGGATCGATTATCCGCAATGACCGTATATGAAGCACGGGATGGACAGCAGGTTATTCCCGGACATGTTTTTATTGCACCAGGTAACAGGCATCTAATGGTAGAGCGGGATGGTGCCCGTTACATTTGCCGTCTGAGTGATGGGCCGCCGGTGAACCGACACAAGCCTTCTGTGGATGTGATGTTTCGTTCGGTAGCCCAGAATGTTGGTCCCAATGCCATCGGTGTAATGCTGACCGGTATGGGGGACGATGGTGCAAGAGGGATGAAAGAGATGCATGAGCAGGGTGCAGAAACAATCGCACAGGATGAAAGAACAAGTGTGGTATGGGGTATGCCCGGTGAGGCCGTAAAGATTGGCGCGGTGGATGCTGTTTTGCCATTGGGTACTATCGCCGGAAAGGTGATCACGCTGGCGAGAAAATCCTGAACTTGTTTGTCAGGACTATAAGATGCAGGCAGAGGATATATTTCAATATATACCATAAAAATAAAATGGAAATAAGTATTGTTTTTTACTAGTAAATGGCAGGGTTAATACGAGATGAAATATATAAAGTATTCAGTTAAGAAGTCGATAATGGGGTATCAAGTAACCGTTAGAGACACCGGTATATGCCTAAAAAAGAGAGAAATCAGGGAGTGAATGTGAAGAAATCAAGAAAAAAACCTTTGCAGATTGATTGTGAAGAAAGTCTGGATATATCCCTGGCTCAGGATCTGCATAAAGAACTGGGCAAGGCCTTGAGTGAAGCACGGCCAATTGTGGTGAATACCTCAAGAGTAGAGAGGGTGGATGCTGCAATTATACAAATGTTTTGTGCCCTGTCGCAGGCGGCAAAGAACCAGCAACTTGCACTGGAGTGGCAGGAGCCATCACAGAAATTCCTGGATTCAGTACGTTTGCTTGATTTTGGTGATAGTTTGGGTTTGTCAGCTGCCTGATAGCAGGAATAGTTGATAATGTTTTTAATATATTAAGAAATAACTATTAGGTGATTGAGGAGAAATAACATGGCAAGTATCTTGACGGTAGACGACTCTGCATCCATGCGTCAGATGATTGCAATGACGCTAAAGGGCGCCGGGCATGATGTTCAGGAAGCATGTGACGGAGCAGAGGCATTGAAGATTGCAAAAGCAAACAAATTTAATCTGGTAGTCACCGACATCAACATGCCGAATATGGACGGCATAGAGCTGACCAAAGAACTGCGCAGCTTGCCTGACTATAAATTTATACCTATTTTGACCCTGACTACAGAATCAAGTGCAGACAAAAAAACAGAAGGAAAGGCAGCTGGCGCAACAGGCTGGATCGTAAAACCTTTTAATCCGGAACAGTTGTTGGCAACTGTCACAAAAGTATTGGGGTAAAAATCAATGTCTATTGACATGTCACAGTTTTTGCAGACCTTCTATGAAGAGAGTTTTGAAGGTCTGGAGATCATGGAATCATCTTTGTTAAACCTGGATCCAGGTTCAACAGACGAAGAAGTGATCAATACCATTTTCCGGGCAGCGCATTCCATAAAAGGCGGTAGTGCCACGTTTGGCCTGTCAGAAGTAGCCTCATTCACCCATGTGCTGGAAACCTTACTAGATGAAATGCGGGATGGTAGACGTGAAGTGACAGGAGAAGCGGTTAACCTGCTACTACAGTCCGTAGATGTTCTACGTGAAATGCTGACGGCCAAGCGGGACGATCAGGATCTGGATCAGCAGAGAATAGATGAGGTACACCAGCAGCTGGAAGCTCTATTGAATGGTAATTTACAGACTGATGCAGGTGCAGCAGATAAATCAGCAGGTGATGGGGAATCGGCGTCAACAGGTACTACTAGCCAGAGCTCAAGTAGTCAAAACACGGGTGGTGGATGGAAGATCGTATTTCGTCCCTTCACGGATATGTTTCGCTCCGGCAATGATCC
>DAOWEP010000116.1 GCA_030638455.1 Gammaproteobacteria bacterium | reverse complement strand
TTTCCTTCTGCCGCGAGGTGATTCATGCTCTGGAGCATAAGGTCGAATATCGACTGCAAAATCAACAAGGCTTTAACAATATAGAAATCGCAACACTTTGATCCATCTAGTCCTAATTGTTCGATCGGAAAATACATTGGAGGCTTAAGCCGGAAGCTTTTGATAAAACCCTAAACGCGCTGAAACAGTGGAAAGTCCATGCTCCTCAGTCGGCAGTTTCTCATGTACACCAAGGACTAGCCAGCCATAGGGAAGTAGTCGTGATGTTAATTCATGCAATATTCGCTGCTGCAGTTCTTCATCGAAATAAGTGAAGACGAGGTTGCGGCAAAAGATCAAATGAAAGCTCTCTTCGGGTGTTTTCTTTCTGATATCCTGCTGTTGGAATTGCACCGCGGCTTTGTATTCTGGTCTTAGGTAAAATTGATCAGCCATCTGTATGAATGCGTCCGATCGCATGGCATCGGGAAGATTCTTGATGCTGCTAACTGTGTAACAGGATCGTTTGCCGCGATCTAGTAACTTGCAATCTGCATCGGTTGCAAGAATCTTAAGGCGAACTGCTGGAAAACGTTGCGCGAGCAGCTGATTCCAGAGAATAGAAAGCGTGTACGGTTCCTCGCCTGATGCACAGCCAATACTCCAGCAGCATAGGGTATTTGTTCCTTCTTCTTGTTGCACCCTGGTGGCGATCGCTGGGAGTACCTGCTGTTCCAGCTTGGTAAACACCTGTTTGTCACGATAAAAGCGTGTTACCGTGACCCGACAGAGGTTATCTAATACCATCCATTCTTGTGGGTGGTTTGGAAGATAGTATTGGTAACTGTTCATGCTATTCAAATGCAGTTGTGCAAGCCGCCGTGTTATGCGCTTGCATACCTGACCACGAACCTTGCGGAACCCTGGCCAGCGCATATGCATCTGTGGTAAGGCCCATTGCAAAAAGCGCACGCAATCAGAGTCTTTCATGGGTTATGGACATCCATTTATGTATGCTAACTTAGTGATAAGCTACGGTAAATACGTTGAATAGTTACAAAACATTAGTAATTTAGGTGCACATAAATAATAAGGTATTCGCTGAAGGCTTCACATGTTTTACCCTCTAATTTGCATTATATTCTAGAGAAAATTGGCTGTGTTTATATTGAAACAGTGTGATTTTAATTTTGTTTTGAATGGTCCATAATCAAGATATCTATCATCCGCCTTATCCCATGGAGGTGCGACCCATGTCTACTGAATCTGATCCGATTGTTGATAACTGGTATTTTCATCTGGACAAGGGCCAACGATTTATGGTCGTTGCAGTTGATAAGGAGAAGGGTGCTGTTGATATCCAGAATTTTGATGGTGGCCTGGATGAGGTTAGCCTCAGTGCCTGGTATGACATGGATATTGAGTTAAGTGAAGCACCAGAGAACTGGTCCGGTGCTACAGACATCGCAGAACTGGATGATTTTGGTACAGAAATTACCGATACCAGACCGGGAGACTGGTCTGAGCCGCTCCAGGAGTTCAGGAAGCCTGATCAGGAAAGGGTCATGGAGCCAGAGGAATCAGAAGATGATTGGGGGGAAGGGCACATAAGAGAGGAACCGTTGGAAGGAGAAGAGTAGCTAGCTGGTAGCTATTATTGGTCTGGGAGGGCTATGAATGAATGTGATTGTTAGGGAAGAATTCTGAGTGGTATTTCTAATGTTCCCTATGCCAAATGCGTTCACCATCTTTGTATACTGATTTGATGCGATGGAATGGTACGCTATGTTCAGTTCCTTCGTCATCAATGTAATGAAAAAAGTAATGATCCTTTGGTATTAACTGGATCTTTTTCAATGGTAGACGAATAATCTTCTGTTCAATACGGTCAAAAAAACCAAGCTCAAACTCACCTTTCCCGAATTCCTGATCCCAGTGTATCCTGTCTAGTAATTCACGAATGGTTTGCATTGTCTAGTGGGTAGTCCGAGAGATATTTGTATTACTCGTTAATCCTGTTTTTAATATACCTGCCAAGAATCGGGGAGGCTTGTTTTGCTATAGCCTAACCTGGCTAGAGTCTGCTACGCTTTATAGAAGAGCAGGGTCCAGATTGATCCCGCCAATGAATTTTATCTATTACGTCCACCAGCCCTGTTTGGATTTCTTTTCTCTGAGGCCGCGTAGTTGTTCATAAAGCTTGCGCTCCTCAATTCACTTTCTGTAATAAAAAATGAAAAATTGTAGTGTTTTTTCCTTGGAAAGAAGCTGATGTTTTTAAACAAATCATAGCCTAGTAGGTATATATGGCAAGGTTATCAATTATATCCTGTTAAAGACCTGATTTGAGTCAATGAAAGAAAAGACATAGAGTTATAATATGTTTGATATCAATAAAAAGTAAACATTGATTAAAGCAAATGCAAGGAGGTGGATATATGCAACAGCCGCTACAAATTACCTTTCGTGACTTTCCTCATTCTGACGCACTGGAGGCAGATATTCGAGAAAAAGCCGCCAAGCTGGATGAGTTTTATGACCGAATTATGGCTTGTCGTGTAGTTGTAGAGGCCCCACATGGTCACCACCACAAAGGTAAATTATATCACGTAAGCCTGGATCTGACTGTGCCCAATGCTGAGATTGTAGTCAATCGTTCTCCAGCTGAACATCATGCACATGAAGATGCCTATGTAGCGATTCGTGATGCTTTCGATGCAGCCCGGCGACAACTACAGGACTACGCCAGAAAGCAACGTGGTAAGGTCAAGGGTCATGAAACCCCGGCACATGGGAGTATATCCGAACTAGTCGAAATGGAGGACTTTGGCAGGATTAAGGCATCTGATGGGAGGGATATCTATTTTCATCGTAATAGTGTCGTGGATGCTGACTTTGATGCGCTTAATGTCGGCGACGAGGTGAGATTCGTGGAAGAGGCCGGAGAGGAGGGTCCCCAGGCGAGTACGGTACACGTAGTCGGAAAACATCACATCATAGATTGATGTTAAGAAGATATGAATCTATAGGGTAATAGTGGTTTTACCAATTGTAATGAAAACTATGGGGGTAAGCCTATGACAGCTGGAAAGTATTGTAACCGGGATGTCGTTATTACCGAACTGGACACGACAGTTACGGAGGCTGCCAGGCTTATGCGTAAACACCATGTTGGTGATTTGGTCGTGACCAAGAAGCAAGGTGAAGAAAATTTACCAGTCGGCATTGTTACAGACCGTGATCTTGTCGTCGAAGTGCTCGCGCAAGAGGTTTCACTTGATTCAGTTACGGTAAAGGATGTAATGAGCACGGACCCCGTTACGGTGACCGAAGATGAGACGCTGCTTGATACATTGGAGCTGATGAAATGTCGGGGTGTCCGTCGTATCCTTGTGGTAGGTAGTCAGGGTGGTCTTCAAGGTATTTTGAGCGCAGATGATGCAGTCGAGTTGGTTACCGAGGCGATGAATAGTCTCGTTAAACTCACCAGACGCGAGATATCACACGAGAAGCAACAGCGTCCATAGCAAATGATTTGCGCAGCTGGCTAACCCTTCACACAAATCATAGGTTCGAGCCTGGCTACCAGGCGTGCAAGACCAGCATGATCGGCTGCCTCGACAACAGCGTTGACATCTTTGTACGCACCAGGAGCCTCTTCTGCTATTCCTCGCATTGAGGGGCTGCGAATCAGGATGTTTCGCTCAGCGAGTTCATATGTAACCTGACTGCCACGCCACTGTCGTTTGGCTTGTCGACGACTCATGCTGCGACCAGCGCCATGACAGGCTGATCCATAGGCAATTTCCATGCCCTCTTTGGTACCAGCAAGAATATAGGAAGCTGTTCCCATGGTGCCGCCGATCAGTACCGGTTGCCCTGCAGCACGAAGATCTGCAGGCAGGTTGGGATGCCCCGGACCAAAGGCACGTGTCGCCCCCTTGCGATGAACATATAGTTGTTTCGTTACCCCTCCAACCTTGTGTTCCTCAAGCTTGCAGGTGTTATGGGAAACGTCGTAAAGCAGGTTGAGTCGAACGCCAGGGAAGATTTGTTCAAAGGCCTGGCGTGTTAAGTGGGTGATGATCTCACGGTTTGCCAGTGCGCAGTTGATTGCTGCACGCATGGCGCCCAGGTAGTTTTTGCCTAGTTCAGATTTTATGGGTGCGCAGGCGAGTTCCCGATCTGGAAGTGTAATGCCATGGCCACCTGCACTTAGTACCATTTTCTTCAGGAACTCTGTGCCTATCTGGTGACCAAGTCCACGAGACCCGCAGTGGATACTGACCTTAACATCACCCACTTTAACACCAAAGGCTTCAGCAATATCCTGGTCATATACTTCGACTACCTTTTGTACTTCAAGATAATGATTGCCTGAGCCTAATGTGCCCATCTCGTCTTTTTGTCTTCTTTTTGCATGTTCCGATACCTGACTCGGGTCTGCGCCCTTCATGCAGCCGTATTCTTCGGTACGTTCGAGGTCCCGCTTGTCACCATAACCCTGTTCAACGGCCCAGCGTGCGCCACCGCTTAGCATCTCATCCATTTGTTTTGGGTTGAGATGAATGAGCCCTGTGCTGCCGAGACCCGCAGGGACTTTGTAGTACAGAATATCTGCCAGTTCCTTTTGTGACGACATAATTTGTTCTGGTGTTAGTCCGGTGTGAAGGGTGCGTACACCGCAGGAAATATCAAAGCCGACACCGCCTGCAGAAATCACGCCTCCCTGGTCCGGATCAAATGCGGCCACGCCACCGATTGGAAAGCCATAGCCCCAGTGTGCATCTGGCATTGCATAAGAGGCTTCGACTATGCCGGG
>DAOWEP010000034.1 GCA_030638455.1 Gammaproteobacteria bacterium | reverse complement strand
TAGGTATATTTATCCACTTCCTGTGAAGAAATATCCTCAAATGCAAATTCACTGCCCATAAATGGGCCGGATTTATTGCTGGATGAGATGCGTTTTACACGTTTAAGTGCCGGGAGATAAAGCCACTGCTCATCCGGCTTTGTTGCATGAGTATAACTCAAAAATGCCGTTCCTTTTACGTCTGCCGGGTCATCAAAGACGATTAGTGATTTGTCTCCGTCACCCTGGACTTCAAGAGTTTTGTTGCGTATTTTCCTTGTGCTATGTTGTCCCTGTCTATTTTTAAGGGTCATGTGCATTTCTGCTTGCATGTCACCCCATCCTGTATCTCTTCGATCTACTTCCTTTGCAATGGCAAGGCCTTTCTCCTCAGGAGTTTCCGCAAACACATGGAGTGGTGTGATCAATGTCAGGGCGAATAGTAAACAGGTTGCTCTCATGAGCTTCTCTCCTAAATCTTTATTAGCTATTTTTTCAGGCTTTATTAGCATTTTTATCCAGTTTCATTAACAGGGGTGGCAGGAACAGAAAATCTGCGGCCAGCGCAAATACGATAACAATGGCCGTCAGCATGCCCATACCTGAATTCAGTTTAAAGCTGGATAAGGCCAATACCAGGAACCCGACAACCAGCACAACCGATGTGACAACCAGGGCACGCCCTACATTATTAAAGGCATAGCGTACTGCATCGGGAGAAGACAGATTTTTTTCCCTTCTTGCGCGTAGATACTTACTGAGGAAGTGAACGGTATCATCAACCACTATACCTAGTGTCATTCCCATAACAACAGAGAGCCCCAAACCAACTTCACCAACCAGCATGCCCCATAAGCCAAATCCCATTGCAGCCGGAACGAGGTTTGGAATCATGCTAACAAGTCCGATTTTAAATGAACGGAAAGCAAGGATTAGCAAAAAGGAAATGAGTATCAATGCGGCCGTGGTACCCATTATCATGGTAATGATGTTACGTTTACCGATATGGGCAAACATCAATGTCGTGCCGCTGGCATCTGCGCGTTTAATGTGCGTAGTATTTTCCTTTAGCCAGTCTATTCCACGTTGTTCCAGTTCTATTAGCGCATTGCTTGATAGTATTATTGTGGTAACGATAAGCCGCGTTGAAGACTTGTCAATGTTTATCTGGTTATTCAGGTCCAGCCCATAAGGCAATGACATTTCATAAAGTAGCAGGTATTGTGCGGCGAGGTCCCTTTGTTTGGGCAGGCGATACCATTCAGGATCATCTCCATGCATATTTTTATTCAACCGCAACATAACATCGGAAAAAGTATTTACATGGTCTACTTCAGGCTGTTGTCGGTACCATTCTGAAAAGGCTGCGATGTCCTTTAGAAAACCAGGATTGCTGATCCCTCCGGGTTCCCCGGATTCCACCGAGTACTCGATAACGTACATGCCGGAAAGATTTTCTGATGAATAGTCTACATCCTGTCGGAACTGAATCTTTTCATCAAAATAGTGCACAAAAATATCATTTAAGTCATTTCGTGTGATAAAGGAGACCAGGATGATCATAGTGCCTGTCATTCCCCAGAACAGAAGCCTTCTCCGCATAACTACAAATTCAGCAAAACGGAGCATAGGCGTGTCATTCCGATCTTCATGCGCGCCTACACGGACAGGCAGCAGGGACATGAATACGGGCAGGAAGGTAACGCTGAATATGAAGGATGCAACGACACCAATCGCCACCATATTGCCGAGGTGCATAAAAGGAGGTACTTCGGAAAAATTCATGCTTAGAAATCCAATTGCCGTTGTGAAGCTGGCTAGAAACACAGGTTGTAGATTTACACGCAGGCTTTCGATAATCGCATCATTTTTGGGAAGCCCACGTCGCATTTCATGAAGAAAGGTAACCAGAATATGAACGGAATTTGCAATGGCGACGGTTAGTACAATATTCGGGGTAGCCGCAGAGGGGGGCGTAATGGGGTAACCAATATAGCCACCCAAACCCAGCGCAGTAAGAATCGAGAATATTATGACTAACAGGGTACCTATGGTGCTGGTAACATCGCGTAACAGAATGCCAAGAAATACCAGCATCAGCAGAAAACTGATCGGGACTACAGACATCATGTCATTTTGTGAAGCCTCGGTGAATGCATGATTCATCATAATCATGCCGACTATGCGGATATCAACATCCGGGTATAACTGGCGCATCTCATCCGCCAGTTTTCGTACGAAGTGCACAACTTCCGGGTTTTCACGTGTTACATCGTTGCCAGGAAGCTGAATGGTTACATTTATACCCGTAGTATGTGCATTGGGTGAGATCAGACGATTGACCAATGTGGGTTCGGAAAGAGCAATGGCTCGTATCTGGTCAAGGCCTTGTTGGTTAAGGCTATCGGGTTCCAATACAAGATCCTGGACGATCAGGTCATCTACTTCAGCAAAGGTATGCTGAAAATTGGTGATCGAGTCTACGCGGGTAGAGTAGGGGATCTGCCAGGATTTTTCTGTTAACTCCTGAATGACGGCCAGGGTTTTTGGCGTGAAAACATTTCCATCCTTCGGGGTAATGACAAGCATCACATTGTCATTTTTGGAATAGGTCTTTTCCAGTGCCTCGAAGGCCAGTAATTGAGGATTGTCATCACTAAAGAAGACCCGGTAGTTGGTTGTAAAGCTAAGAAACCTTCCGCCAGATGCTGCAAGACCAACCATGATCAACATCAATAGTATAACCAGCCAGCGATATCGTAGTATCCAGACACCATAGTTGGCTTCAAACTTCCGTATCATTTTCTGTGGTTCCTCATTTCAACTGTAACGTTATGCTTAACAGTTATTCAGGTTTCCAGATCCCAAATGCATCACCAGAGGGGGCTGCGGCCGCACTGGCAGGTGTAGGCAGGCTATCTTCCAGTACATGATGGGCAAACCCGCACAGATCATCCATCATTCCTTTTTTTGTATTTATATCAACAGGGAGCATTGAGGTTAAAAACCCCGTTAGCGCAGCCAGATACTGTACACATACACCGTCGTCTGCGTTGGCCTCGTCATGACTTGTTAATACCTTTTTTATATCAGACAATAATTCATTACTTAATTGAATCGAACTCATTTGAACTCCAGGTAGGCTTTGGATAAGAAATAGTAGTTGAAAGAAATTGCTCAGCGTATGATACATGCTGCGCGGTGAAGATTGAACAATAACAAATCTAGACAAGCAGGAGTCTTAATATGCCTTCATTTGATGTGGTTTCTGAGGTAGATAAACATGAGCTGGTTAACGCAGTAGATCAGGCCAATCGTGAGATAAGCAACCGGTTCGACTTTAAAGGATCGGATTCAAAAATCACAGCCCAGGAAAATGTCCTGACACTGGAAGCCCCGAGTGAATTCCAGGTTGAACAAATACTGGAGATCTTGCGTAATAAACTGACCAAGCGTGGAATTGATATTGATTGTCTTGATACAGGTGATGTAGAGGTAGTCAATATGCGCGCCAGACAAAACGCAACCGTGCGTGAAGGCCTGGATAAGGAAACGGCGAGAAAGACGGTAAAGAAAATAAAAGAAACCAAACTAAAAGTTCAGGCCGCTATACAGGGAGAGCAGGTGAGAGTAACTGGCAAGAAAAGGGACGACTTGCAGAGCATTATGGCAGAGTTGAAAGATGCAGATATGGGAATACCGTTACAGTTTACTAATTTCCGGGATTAGGGCGCGTGATTTTATTAGGGATGTTAAATGATCGTTTACCAACCAGAGGGTAGTGTACGCTCAATAGTGATTGTTTTCTCACCCGTGCTTATATAGCCACCTTTTCGCAGGTCTTTGAGGATCTTGCTAACCATCTCTCTGGATGAGCCAATCATATTGGCGATTTCCTGATGTGTAAGTGGAGGTGTTGTAAGCTTGCCATCTTTTTCAAGCGCATTTTTATTTAATGTTTTTACAATTCTTCCGTAAACATCCAGTAATGCAAGTCCGCTGACATCTTCAGTCAGGTTATGTATCTTGTCAATCAAAGCCTGAATAATAGTAAATGAAATGGATGGATTCTTGGTTAAGCATTCCATAAAATCCTGTTTTGATATAATAGCTAACTTGCAATGTGTTGTGGTTATTACACTCGCAGAGCGCGGGGTGTCAGACAATAAAGAAAGCTCACCAAAAGATTTACCTGCATCGATTATGGACAGGATAACTTCTTTTTCGTGGTCATCATCGACATAGGCTTTCAGGCTTCCTTCCAGAAC
>DAOWEP010000149.1 GCA_030638455.1 Gammaproteobacteria bacterium | reverse complement strand
TTATCCGTTGCTACACTAGTAGTCATCCATGCCATGTGATGGGCAAAAGAGCATACAAGGCATGAATTGATGATGTGTTTGTGCAACAAGCAGGTCATGAAAGAGTAAATATGGCCTGTTTTCTGAAATGTGGTTTTTATTCAGGAACCAAACAGGTTCTTTAACCTGGGCTTGAATGACAATCGATTGATACGACCAATAGTGGGTTCTGGGCATTGGATTTCGGAATAGAACTTATGGGTATCCTGATATAGCTTGTTGTGACTATTGGCTAACTCCTGATCCCACACACGTTCAATTCGGTCAGCAATACGCAAGATACCTCTGGAGGCTATATCATCTGGCTTGCAGTCTAGTAAAGGTTGTTCGTTATCTACGGCATCCCGAACATTCTTATCTTCAAACACCACGCCAAAACAATCTGCCTGTATTGAAAGGCTTTGTTGCAGGGCATTATTTACAAATTCCATTTTGTCCAGATCATTCGGATGTCTTGCCATATTCATAATGATTCTTGGGCGAAAATTCTTGTTAATGTTTTCTATACAAAGACCAGCCTCCCTGTCAACAGAGTTAATTAATTTATGCAGGGACGAGATGTTTTTGATTCGAGTATTTTCAGGATGTTTGTAATATTCCTGTAATATTCTTTTTGCCTTTGGGTATCTACGGATACTACGTGCAATTATACGTAGTTGGGTATTCTTTAAGAAAGTCATCATGTTCATCAGTGCCGGCTTCTCCGGGGTAGTTACAAGCAGGCCGTTTGGAGAAACCCGAAAAGAATCCAGCGTGTTATAGGCAGAGCCAGCGCCTAAATCCAGCAGAATATATTTTGCTGGAAGTGTAGAAAGCTGCTTAAGGACTTTAATTTTTTCAGCAAAGCTGATATTTGCCATAAATGGTGTCTGACTATCGCCCGGTAAGAATCTGAGGGATTCCCATTGGGTGGGAACCAGATAGTCTTCCAGATTACTATGCTTGTCTTTCAGGAAATTTCCAATACCGGGAAAGCGGTTGGGTAGGCCTAATGCAGAGTGCAGATTGGAACCACCAAGGTCAAGGTCTATAACAATAGTTGGAATCCCGGCCTTAGCCAGGGCTATACCCAGATTTGCCGTTAAAAGGGTTTTGCCTACTCCGCCTTTTCCTCCAGCAACCGGTATAATAGTAGCGCGATTGTTCATATCTTTTTGCCCCGAATTATCTTTCTGTTTAGACAAAGGGTATTAAAACAGTTCTATATCTCCTGGTTCCTCGTTATTAGATATGCTTGCTGAGTCATCCGCAATATCACTTGCCAGTTGGCCATGTATGACAGTATTAAAGATACTCCGGTCATATTCGATCGTGTAATGAGCATTTATTTGATCGAGCATTGTGTTCCATTTTTCGGGATTAAAACTATGGTCTATACAAGCGAGTTGTTCATTGAAAAGATCAAGACTATCAGAGGAGTGCGCCATGCGTTGGGATAATTTGTCATAAAATTGAAATGCAATAATGGTGGATAGCATTTTTTTTAAAACTTCATCGCATTCTGACAATATGATTTTTTTTGACTCATCATCGGTATTGCCTTGTACTGTTTCATTAATACAATTTACATGTGCAATCATTTCCTGAAATGAATCGGTCAATGTATTGACCGAAATTTCACTTTCCAGCATTGCATAACGAATCTGTGTACTAAGCAGGATGAGAAGCTTGTTGGCTTCGCTATCTTGATCGCAATCCGGTTCATCAGCACATTGTTCAGCCACTTGCGCGGGACCTGTTTGATTCATACTTTACCTACCAGTAGTTATTGGAATGCCAGTCAAATATCACTTCAACAAGTCATGAATTATTCGGCTCTGGCGATGCTCCAGGCTTCAATATTTTGTACGCCATGCTGCTTTAACGTGCGTGCAAGCTCATTCACTGTTTGGCCTGTAGTGATTACATCGTCAAGGATGGCAACATTCTTGATATTTATTTTTCTTTTAACCGCAAAAGCACCGCGGATATTCGAGCGTCGTTCACTTTTATTTAGTGTGGATTGGGCGATGGTAGGTCGAGATCGTATACAACCACTGTAATTAAGAGGAATATTCAAGGCCCTGGAAACGGGCCTCGCAATTTCTACTGCCTGGTTAAAGCCGCGCTCACGTTGGCGAGAGGAGTGCAGGGGAACCGGGATAATAAGTTCGGGTAATGATTCAGGGGGCCGGTCGGACAATGCGTCAGCCAGTAAATTGCCTAGCAGGTTCGCAAAGCGCAGTTTTCCATTAAATTTTAATGACTGAATAAAATGGTCTATCGGATTGCTGTACTGAAATAAAGAAAATGTTTTATCGAATGAGTGAGTTGAGTTTAAACATTGGCCGCATAAGGTTTTGTCGGAGGTTCCATCAAGGGGCAAGGCACATTGGCTACAGGCGGACGAATTGTGCGGCAGCGCGTCATGGCATTCCGTGCACAGATCTAGTTGTGTGTCCGAAGCACAACCACACATAGCGCAGGTAGGAGGATACAGGCATGATCGCGCACTTTGTCGGAAGTATGTACTTGTCACAAACCATTGATTTTTAAATTGTTCTAGGGTCATTTTAAACTACCTTTACTTTTTACTTGACTCAAATACAAAGTAGGCATATCCTTACCTATATGAAGAAGAAAACCGACAAAATTGTACAAAACATTCCAAGGGCATGTTCCTATGAAGATAAAGCAGTACTCTTCCTAGAAGCTCAGCGTTGGGGTGATACGCCTGTTTGTCCTCATTGTGGTGGACATGAGGTTTACCAGATGAAAGGCCGTGACGGTGAGCGTAACAAGCGTTTTCTCTGGAAGTGCAAAGAATGTACAAAGCAATACACTGTCCGAATTGGTACTGTCTTTGAAGATTCACGTATCCCTCTGCGTCACTGGTGTTATGCGTTCTGGGCTGCTTGTGCTTCTAAAAAAGGTGTTTCAGCCTTACAGATAAGCCGCATGACAGGCGTTTCCTATAAGAGTG
>DAOWEP010000083.1 GCA_030638455.1 Gammaproteobacteria bacterium | reverse complement strand
GCAACGGTAAGGGTTACCGGTAAGGGAGCCAGGACAAGGGTAGTACCTGTTGGTCGGTTGGCGCGCAAGGCGATTAATAGCTGGCAGAAGATCAGAGGCCAGTTGGCAGAAGTAGAGGAGCATGCCTTGTTCGTTAGCAGGCGCGGTAAGCGCCTGAGTCCGAGAAGTATTCAACAACGTTTGCAGTACTGGGGGCAAAGACAGGCGCTCGATAGCAGGGTGCATCCGCATAAGCTAAGACATTCTTTTGCAAGCCATATACTTGAATCCAGCGGGGATTTACGGGCGGTTCAGGAACTGCTCGGGCATGCGGATATCAGCACCACCCAAATCTATACGCATCTGGATTTTCAGCATTTGGCGAAGGTGTATGACCAGGCGCATCCTCGGGCGCGGAAGAAATCTTGAAGAATGTCGTGGCGCCTTAGGCTCATGACCCCTAAACCCCTCAATTAAAAGCTTTATTTAGGTACCGGCCGAAACAACTACCCTCATTCTCATGGGATACCCAACGTTTGGTCATTCTATGAGTCCCTATAAATTAATTTTATAATTATATTATATATATCAGTTAGATATAGTACTATAATTACATTATTGATATTATATATATGTAAACCTATATAAAATAAGTTTAATGCCTACAAAAAGATACTTTACAGCCAAGGAAGTGATATCTTTAACCGGTGTCAAATATCGTCAACTAAACTATTGGTTAGAAACAGGTGTCATAAAGTGTTCTGGCCGAATTTCTTCGGGAAGAGGCTGTCCTAGGTTATTTAAATTTAAAGACTTGGTGGAAATCCGAGTAGTTGTTGCACTTACCCAACAAGGCATTAGGCCATCATATTTAAAAAATGCTATTAGTAATCTAAGAAAGCGAATGCCCAAGATTGATGACGATGGCATAGGTTCACTAAAATTATTTACTGACGGAACAGAAGTTTATTTTTCCAAAGATTCTAACGGAGCGCTCGAATCTATAGATGCATGTGGACAGCTAGCATTTAGCTTCAGTATTGGAGTAGAAATACAAAGGATTACTAACATATTAAGTACTTCACCCAGACCGGCGAGATACATAAGAAAAGCTTCGTAAATTTAATAAATGATTAAAAAAGTAAATCTACCTGAATTTGAAGAACCTCCGCTTGCAGAGGTGGCGTTATCTGTTCAATTTGAACCATTGCTAGGACTTTTGACGCCTCATATGGGTCTATTGTGGCAAGAATTCAGAGAACGTTTTCCAAAATTAGAAGAAAAGCCACCTTTAAATCCCATAATTGAAAGATTGGGCGGTCATAGAGCAAACCAATCAATCCCGCTTGAACTGTTTAGTACACCACCATCACCAAGGCTATGGTTTGTGGATAAAAGCGAAAGAGAACTAATTCAGATACAACAAGATAGATTTATTCATAACTGGAGAAAAGTAAAAGGCAAAGATGAATACCCAAGATATGAACTTCGCATACGAAAATCATTTTTTGATAATTTAAAATTATTTATCGATTTTCTAAAGAAAGAAAAATTAGGTGATCTGGTTCCAAATCAATGCGAAGTAACATATGTAAATCATATTATTTTAGAAAAAAATGACAGACATAAAGATTTAAGTAAATATTTTATCGGCTGGAATGAGCGATATTCATCTAGCTCTCCTCTTGATGTTGAAGATATTAATTTGAAAACTAGACATATAATAAAACAAAAAGATGATTTTCTTGGGAGATTGCATCTAAATATAGATTCAGCAATAAATAGTAAAGATAATTCTATGATGTATGTCATGACACTAACAGTTCGCGGAAAACCAAATGATACAAGCATAGAGGCAGTTATGGACTTTATAGATAAAGGTAGAGAGCACATTGTGAGACATTTTGATTCATGTACGACGCCTTACGCGCACAACATATGGAGAAAAAGCCATGTTAAGTAATGCCTTAACTAAAGATGAATCTAGACTTACCTATCAAACAAATACACAAAACTATTCAGCTGTACTTTCGGGCAAGAAAAAGCCATGGAAAGATGCAATTTTATCTAAATTATCTGAACTAACTAAATTACCGTTTAATTGGGATTCATATGGCGCGAATAGTGTATCAGCTGATAAGGCTGCACTAGCCTACTCATTACTTAACACTTTAATGAGAGAAAACACCCCTTTACCCGTTATTGTTCCGACTCCTAGTGGATCTGTTCAAATTGAATGGCACGAAAATAATATTGACCTTGAAATCGAAATAATTTCTGCAACTCAATTTGATGTGTCATATGAAGATTTAACCAATCCCACTGAAGAATGGGAAGGAATTATTGGATTAGATCTTGCAAAACTTGATGAGTATGTCAAAGAGCTAACAAATCGTACACCATTAAGAATAGTATAGTATTTTTAATGTGTGATGATGAAACAATAACTAATGACGTTATCCTCTGGCGTCGAGTTCCTGAAACGTATATTAATTATGACAAGAATACACAAAGTATAAGAGTGAACAGCCAAGCTTTTCAAAATTCTTCTAAGGAATATCATGAGAAAATCATGAAGCCATTGGGATACGATCATGAGCCTGGAATGTCTTCGGACATTGCCACTGAAACATCCGAAGAGGAAATGTTACGAAATTATGCAAACCATGGAATTGTCGCATTTACAGCAGAGCTATGCAGAACTCTAAGCCAAGGTATTATCAAAGCCCCTCTACCAGATGACCAAGCTCACGCAGAAGTAATGGGAAAGAAAACAAAATCTGTTAGAAGATCTTTTGCTAAACAATGTATTTTTGTTAAATCTCCGGAGTAAAATAACACTACATAGATGTTTAACATCTTCTCTCGACTAAAAATTAGAGTCAGTCTGCTCCTGCGCAGCCTGTGTTTACAGCATTAGACTATTCGTGGCCTAAATTCGATTGATTCCTCAAAGCCCTTCGAATTAACCAATAATTTCCCTGAAAACCTTGAAAAATCTCACTTAAGCCCCAGATTTTAGGGCTGAATTAATATGATCAAATCGTGTACAATGCGGTTCTTTTCCCTTAAGGAGCCTTATCTGTGGAGCAATTCAGAGGTACAACCATATTATCGGTACGACGTAACGGTAAAGTAATCATCGGTGGTGATGGCCAGGTTAGTGTGGGCAACACCATAATGAAGGGAAATGCTAAAAAAGTCAGGCGCTTGTATCATGATCAGGTGCTGGCGGGATTTGCTGGCGGCACCGCAGACGCATTTACATTATTTGAGCGGTTTGAAGGTAAGCTCGAACAGCATAGCGGTAACCTCACCCGGGCAGCCGTCGAGCTGGCAAAAGACTGGCGTACCGACCGTATGTTGCGCAGACTTGAGGCGTTGCTTGCAGTGGCGGATAAAACCACATCCCTGATCATCTCAGGGAATGGCGATGTGATAGAACCGGAAGATAGTCTAATGGCCATAGGCTCAGGCGGGGCATTCGCACAGTCATCTGCCCGCGCACTACTGGATAACACAGAACTGGATGCACTCAGCGTTGTAGAAAAAAGCTTAAAGATTGCGGCCAGTATTTGTATCTACACCAATGAAAACCTGACTATCGAAGAACTCGAATATAATTCAGAATCGTAATAATGTTACCAAACACAGGATTAGAGTAAAACAGAATGTCCGAGATGACACCACAGGAAATTGTACAGGAGCTGGATAAACACATAGTTGGTCAGGATCAGGCCAAGCGCGCAGTTGCTATTGCTCTGCGTAACCGTTGGCGCAGAATGCAGTTGAGCGAAGAATTGCGAACCGAGATTACCCCTAAAAATATTTTGATGATTGGCCCTACAGGCGTAGGCAAGACAGAAATAGCAAGACGTTTGGCAAAACTTGCAAACGCACCCTTTATAAAGATAGAGGCCACAAAATTTACCGAGGTGGGTTATGTGGGTCGTGATGTTGAGTCTATTATCCGCGACCTTACCGAGGCGTCGATAAAAATCACGCGTGAAGCGGAAATGGAAAAGGTCAGGCATCGTGCTGAAGATGCAGCGGAAGACCGAATTCTTGATGCGCTACTTCCCATGCCCCAAACCTTTGAAGAGGAAGGCGTGCCTGCCGAGTCTGATACGCGGCAGAAAATGCGTAAAAAATTACGTGAAGGCGTACTGGATGAACGTGAAATAGAAATAGATGTTTCTGCATCGGCCATAGGCGTAGAAATCATGGCTCCTCCGGGCATGGAAGAAATGACCAGCCAGTTACAGGGTATGTTCCAGAACATGTCGAGTGGGCGCACAAAGAGCCGCAAACTTCGTATCAAGGATGCAAGAAAGATTTTGCAGGATGAAGAAGCGTCCAGAATGGTCAATGATGATGAAATAAAACTCACGGCACTAAGTAATGTCGAGCAGAATGGAATCGTCTTTCTTGATGAAATTGATAAAGTGGCTAGGCGTTCAGAGCAAAGTGGCCCGGATGTTTCACGCGAGGGCGTACAGCGTGACCTGTTGCCACTGGTAGAAGGTTGTAATATCAGCACCAAGTATGGCCCGGTAAAAACAGATCACATACTGTTTATTGCATCCGGGGCCTTTCATTTATCAAAGCCTTCAGATCTGATCCCCGAGCTTCAGGGCCGCCTGCCTATCCGCGTAGAGTTGGATGCATTAGGTGCAGATGACTTTGTTCGGATACTTACAGAGCCAGATGCATCGTTAACAGAACAATATTCTGCATTACTGGATACAGAAAGTGTTGAGCTGAAGTTTTCAAAAGATGGCGTAAAACGGATCGCGGAAATCGCATGGGAAGTAAATGAGCGTACCGAAAATATTGGTGCACGCAGATTGCATACCGTGCTTGAGCGTTTAACCGAGAACATTTCTTTTGAGGCGGCAGACCATTCTGGCGAAACAGTAGAAATTAATGCTGCTTATGTGAATGAGCACCTGGAATCATTGGCGGAAAATGAAGATCTAAGCCGTTATATTCTTTAGAAAGGTAGTACATTAAAAAGGTAATACTATGTCAGAAACACACCCAATGCCCACAGAAATCAACCTGCATCAAAAATCCAGAATGCTGGAAATTGCATTTGATGATGGAGAAAAATTCGAGTTGTCCTGTGAATACCTGCGATGCTTCTCGCCCTCTGCTGAAGTGCAGGGCCATGGGCCGGGTCAGGAGACCTTGCAGGTAGGCAAGAAAAACGTAAATATAGACAAGATCGAGCAGGTTGGAAACTACGCGATCTGCCTTCACTTTGATGACGGACACAATACCGGGATATATGCATGGGAGACATTGTACAAGCTGGGTAAAAACCATGAAAAGAACTGGGCGGATTATCTGAATCGTATGGAAGAGGCCGGACAACTCCGTTCAATTGACTAGTTGATACAGTACTAACCATCATGCTCCTTGATAGAAAATAGATTAGTTTCATGGAAAACAAAAAATCACAGACCGATACCAGTAGTACTGATACCCACTTTGGCTATCAGCAGGTGCCTTTGGAAGAAAAGGCGCGCAAGGTAGCGGATGTATTCCATTCGGTAGCAGACAAATATGACTTGATGAACGACCTGATGTCGTTCGGTGTGCATCGTTTATGGAAGCGCTATACGATTGAGCTCAGTGGCGTGAAAAAGGGACAACGAGTACTCGATATCGCGGGTGGAACCGGTGACCTCGCATCACGTTTTGTACGCATGGTGGGCAAGGAAGGTGAGGTAGTATTATCAGATATCAATGACTCCATGCTGCAACAGGGACGCAGTCGCATGATCGACAAGGGCATTATAGGAAATATCCGATATGTTCAGGCAAACGCCGAGCGCCTTCCTTTTCCGGATAACTATTTTGACTGTATCAGTATTGCTTTTGGGCTGCGAAATGTAACCGACAAGGATGCGGCATTAAGGTCCATGTTCCGGGTGTTAAAGCCAGGTGGGCGTGCGCTGATCCTGGAGTTTTCCAAACCCGCCTCACCGGTAAAACCGTTATATGACCTGTATTCGTTCAAGATACTGCCGATGATTGGCAAACTGGTAGCGAAAGACGAAGACAGTTATCGTTATCTGGCCGAATCTATCCGTATGCACCCGGATCAGGAGACACTTAAACAGATGATGTCTGATGCCGGGTTTGAACGATGTGATTTTTATAATCTGAGTGCAGGCATCGTTGCCCTGCATCGTGGCTATAAACTATAGGGCACATCCTGAATTGCTCTTGAATTGGCTTTAGGAAATGATAATTTGAAAGCACCCTCCTCACTACTGGCCGCAATCGAAGTTTCTCTTAACCGGTATCTGGAACTCGATCCCGAAACGCCGAAACGCCTCAGGACGATTGAAGGAAAGGTAATCGCAATCGAACTGCGCGATCTGGATCTTTGTTTTTATCTGTTACCGGACAGCCATGGTATTCAGGTGATGGGCGAGTATGAAGGCGAGGCCGATACACGCCTGAGTGGTTCGCCCCTTGCGTTATTGCAAATGGGTGTCAGTAGTAATGCAGAAAAATCCCTGTTTAGTGGTGAAGTAGAAATCAGTGGCAATGTCGAACTGGGTCAGGAGTTCAAGCAAATACTGGATAATATGGATATAGACTGGGAAGAGCATTTATCACAACTAACCGGGGATGTCATCGCCCATCAGTTTGGCCGGTTTGTAAAGGGTGTAAACAAATGGGGAGAAAAGGCAGCAGAAACCCTGGCGATGGATGTGTCAGATTATTTGCATGAAGAAAAACGCCTTGTTGCCACTCATACAGAAGTTGAACGTTTCAATGCTGAAGTAGATCGGCTACGCTCGGACACAGACAGGCTGGAAGCCAGAATGAAACGTATAATGGATAAACTGGCAGAAGAGGTAAGTAGTAGAGAGGAAAGCATTAAATGATACGTCCGGGCCAGCTATTTCATTTATTACATATATACAGGGTTCTTAGACGTTATGGGTTAGATGAGGTCATCATTGCAACCCACATGCTTCGTCCACTACGCATACTCTACTATCTTGCTCCCTGGAACTGGGTGCGTGGTAGCAGCAAATATTCACATGGCGAGCGTATTCGGCGTGTCCTGGAAGACCTCGGGCCCATCTTTGTAAAGTTCGGACAAATTATTTCGACGCGCAGAGACCTGTTGCCGGACGATATTGCAGAGGAACTGGCCAAGCTACAGGATCAGGTGCCGCCCTTCCCCGGCGCTCAGGCAAAAGAGATCATTGAAAAAGCTTATGGTGAATCGGTAGATAAACTTTTTGCCTCATTTAGTGAGACACCACTAGCCTCCGCATCTGTCGCACAGGTGCATGGCGCAACCATGCACGATGGTCGTGAAGTGGTCGTCAAGGTATTACGTCCAGGAATTGAAAAAATAATCCGCAGTGACCTGGAGCTGATGTACTACATTGCAGGCCTTGCAGAGCGCTACTGGGAAGATGGAAGACGCCTGCGCCCGATTGAGGTGATCGGTGAGTTTGAAAAAGTAATTTATGACGAGCTGGACCTGGTGCGTGAAGCGGCCAATTGCGCAACACTGCGCAGGAATTTTGAAGGTTCAGACATGCTGTATGTACCCGAAGTTGACTGGCCACACGCACGCAAGAATGTAATGGTGCTGGAGCGGATATCAGGTACCCAGATCAGTGACCTGGAGGCGCTTCGGCAACAGGGTATAGACTTCAAAAAACTGGCCACCGATGGCGTAGAAATATTTTATACACAGGTCTTTCGGCATAATTTCTTTCATGCCGATATGCACCCGGGGAACATCTTTGTTTCACCCAAGGGAAAATACATAGCCGTAGATTTTGGCATCATGGGCACGCTGAACCCGGACGACCAGCGCTACCTGGCCGAGAACTTTCTTGCGTTCTTCAACAGAGACTATCAACGTGTCGCAGAACTGCATCTGGAATCAGGCTGGATACCGCAGGACACACGCGTAGATGAATTCGAGGCCGCAATCCGTGCCGTGTGTGAGCCAAACTTTAACCGGCCACTAAAAGAGATTTCACTTGGCCAGGTATTGTTGCGGCTGTTCCAGACTGCACGCCGGTTTGATATGGAAGTACAGCCACAACTGGTGTTGTTACAGAAAACGCTTTTGAATATAGAAGGGCTAGGCAGGCAACTGTATCCAGACCTGGACTTGTGGACAACGGCAAAACCTTTTCTGGAACGCTGGATGAGCGAGCAGCTCGGTACGCGCGCATTTATCAGGCGTATCAAAAAGAACATGCCCATATGGTCAGAAAAGATGCCGGAAATACCGGGTCTGTTTCATGATGTTCTGGATAAGGCCAATAAAGGCAAACTGGAAATCCAGTGGAAATCAGAGGAACTGGAAAAAATCCGCAAGGAAATCAGGCAGGCAAACCAGCGCACCATAACGGCGATTGCAGGTGCTGCGCTGATAATAGGCTCAATGATACTGCTGGGGCTGGATGGCTATGCGCCAAGTATGCTGGGTGATATGCCGCTAGGTACCTGGTTGTTGGGCGGTGTTGGTGCCTGGTTGTTTGTGTTTGCATTTTGGCGGGATCGTTAAGCACTATCTCTATGATCGTTATTGCTTATTAGTATTGATATACAAAATGGTTATTACATATTCCTTAGTTGTCTGCATTAATTTACTTGTTAGTTGTTGATTAATTTCTTAATGTCCCTAACTCTAGGGTCAGTCAGAATTGCGCCTTTAAGATGCATTATATGTGCATTTACATGATTTCTGTATTTTGCATATTCAGCTATAATTTTATGTGGAATAAGCAAAGCATCAATTATTTCATAGTTTTCGTCAAAGATTATCGCTGCCAATTGATCAAAGTCCTTTTCTTCTAGTTTTCTAATAGCACCGAGCTGCCTAGATTTATTTTCTGGGGTAACTCGACGACCCTTAATTTGTATTTTAATACCCTCGGAGTCAATACCGTCATAACCCGCAGCAGAATTAGTTGCTAACTCAAGACCAAGGCCTTTTGCTACTAACCATTCTGTATAGTCACCTAGTGGATTGTTTTTAGTTCGTACAATCTTTCTGCGCTTCAATTCATTAATGACTTGAGATTGAAGTTGTAAAAGCTCTTTTACAGATTGCCCACGTAGATTCATATTTTTTCAAGTAACATTTAAATGTAAGAAATTGGATATATCGTATATCTTGTATTCTGTATATCCTGTGATGGTGTACGGGGGCAGGTTTTCTGCATTATGTATTGAGCCTTCTCTTAAAAGCAAACAATTCAGGTAACCATCTCAAGGCCTTCTTTTTTATACCAGTAGCCATTACAGTAATTCTCTTTAGGGAGCAGGTATTTACTATTGCCCTGACGTGCTTCATCGAAACAATGAATTATGTCATTCATATGGCGGTACTGCGGACTGATCCTGAGGATATCCACGCCCATTTCTTTCATCGTCGCTACTTCACCAAGCAGGTTATAGATATCGCCGGACATGGTCTGTATGCCATTGATCGTAAATAGTTCCTGTTGTTCCTGACTATTTAATTGCAGTCCATCCGGGTATTCACCGCAGATAAGTGCACAGTCATCTTTTTGTAGATTATGCGCCCTGGCAGTAAAACAGCGCGCAGAATAGGCCAGTGGCAGGCGCCCAAAGGAATAGACTTCTGTCTCGATACTATTTAGGCTCATAGACGTATAGCCTTTTACTATAGCGGACAGGGCTTCAGCAGATAATTCCACCGGCATCACCCAGCGCTTCAAACCCTGTTTACCCATAAAGGCCAGCGTCCTGGCGTTGTAGATATTGATAAAGGGGCCACTGATGAATGGCAGACCCTGTTCCGAGAGTAATTGCACCGCCGACATATCATTGGCCTCAACCAGAAAGTCACTCTGATTACATATCCGACGCAAGGTCTTAAGTTCAGATTCCGCCTCAATCAGGGTAAGGCTGGACAAGACTACTTCTTTACCGCTTTTGGATAACTGTCTTGCAAGCTCAATCCACTCATCGGTCTTCAGGCTGCGACGTTTGGAGCAGACGGTCTCGCCAAGGTAAATAATATCGACAGGCGATGAAAGTATGGAATCATAAAAATCATAAATCTGTTGTCGTGGCCAGAGATATAAAATGGGTCCCAGTGATAACTTCATCGTCTTAACCTGATTATTGCCATGGCCGTGAATAGGCGCCCAGAGTGGTTTGTGCGCCTTCAGAGAGCTTGGTGAGATTATCCAACCACTGTGATTTAGCTGTGAACTTGTCTCCTACCTGTGCATAGTGATCTAGCGCCTGTCGCCAGACACGCGTTACCTGCTCAACATAAGCGGGACTACGTTGACGTCCTTCGATCTTTACTGCCTTGATGCCCATTGCCGACAGTTCCGGGATCAGGCTAATGGTATTCAAGCTGGTTGGTTCTTCCAGGGCATGATAGACCTTGTCATTTACGTTGAAGCGTCCCTTGCATAGAGTGGGATAACTGGCGTTTTCATTTTTTTGATATCGGTCGATGACAACTTCATTGAGGCGTGACTCAAGAACGTCACCCTGCTGTTCCCAGCTGACCGCCTTGGCCGGTGAACAGACTCCACACATATTGGGTGATTCACCGGTGACATAAGATGACAGATGACAGCGGCCCTCGGCCATGATGCAGAGGCTGCCAAAGGCGAAGACCTCTAAATCTACCGGGCTGTGTTTTGCTAAATGGTGAACTTGCGCCAGCGACAGGACACGCGGCAGAACCGCTCGTTTAATATTGAAGTGTTTATGGTAAAAATGCAGAGCCTCATAGTTGGTTGCCGATCCCTGCACAGAAAGATGCAAGTTGATCTCCGGAAAGCTCCTGGATGCATATTCAAGTACCGAGATATCTGCTGCGATAATGGCGTCGACTTTTAGTTCCGCCGCCTTATTGACCGCACTCATCCAGCGTAACCAGCCTTCAGGCTGCGGATAGGTGTTGATTGCTACAAAGATTTTAACGCCACGTTGCCGCGCATAACTCAAGGCCTGTTCTATTTTGCTGTCATTAAAATTAAGGCCAGCAAAGTGGCGGGCATTGGTGTCGTCCTTAAAGCCGATATAAACCACGTCGGCACCCTGATCAACGGCCGCTTTCAATGAGGGGATATTACCTGCGGGACAAACCAGTTCCACGTTTATGCTTCCTTTAATTGGTGAATGAAATTGCTGCCCTGTCGGCTGCTCTGTAAAAGCAGGCGATCATGGATAGCGTTCAATACCATCCACTTATGAGCACACCAGTCCGGTGCCAGTAGAAGTCGTGGTTCTGCTGTGGCCG
>DAOWEP010000058.1 GCA_030638455.1 Gammaproteobacteria bacterium | reverse complement strand
TTAAAGCTAAACTATGATTAGTTCACCGCATAACCACGAACCTTAGGACCAAGCAAGGAGTATTCATTGCAACTGTTCGATTTTAAAAAAGAGAAAGCTCAAAGGCTGCATGACGAAGGTCAGCGGCTGGATGCGCGCGGGCAGGACGAAGAAGCGATTGAACGGTATTTATCGGCGATTGACTGTGATCCTATGAGGTCGGAAAGTTATTACAACATTGGCCTTATCTATAAATACCAGGGTAGGTGGTCAGAGTCTTTTGAATTTAATAAAAAAGCGAATGAAATAGATCCGGCTGACAAGGCGGCCAGGTGGAACCTTGCGATTGCCGCTACCGCGTTAAGAGACTGGGGTATTGCCAGAAAGGCATGGAAAGAAAATGGAATAGAGCTGGGTGATGGTGAAGGCCCTATCGAAAAAGATTTTGGTATTACGTCTGTCAGGTTAAATCCTGCTGACAAAGGGGAGGTGGTTTGGGGCACAAGAATTGATCCCGTTCGTGTAAGAATAGATAGCATTCCACTTCCGGAATCTGGTTATCATTATGGTGATGTAGTGCTTAATGATGGTGCGGCAGCAGGTGTTCGTGAAATTGATGAACGAGAGTACCCGGTATTTAACGCACTTGAGTTGTTTGAAAAGTCATCATTTAAGACCTGTATAGCGCGTGTAGCAGCAGAGAACCAGTCCGATATAGAAAAGCTGGAAGAACTGTTTTCAGAAAGCCACTGTGAATTTGAAGACTGGACAATCAATGTTAGAACCCTGTGCCGCCAATGTAGTGAGGGAAAGCCACATGAGTATCATGATCGTGAGCTGGCGTCTAATGACTATGGGCAAAGAGAAGGATGGAACAGTGAGCGCAAGCTCGGTGTCGCCTATCACAATATTAAAGATGTTTGTCAGCTGTTTGATAGTTGGCAAAAGCTTAGTAGTGGAATATTGTTAGAAATATTTGATGATCAGCCCTGACAATACGTTCCACCCGACCGCTCGCATCAGTTGAGCTTGAAACATTATATGCAGTTACAACGGAGGATATAATGGGTAGAAAATATGTGTTAACAGGTCTCGGGTATGCAATTGTGGGTCTGGTTCTTGGTATTTATATGGCCGCTTCAAGGAACCATGGGCACCTGATAACATATGCCAATATTATGCTGGTTGGTTTTGTTGTTTCTTTTGTGTATGGGTTATGCCACAAATTATGGTTGAACAACACATCGTCAAGGTTTGCGCGCATACAGTTCTACGTACATCAGGCAGGTTCTGCTACCTTATTCCTGGGTTTATTTCTGCTATATGGTAAATTCATAGATGCTGGGAATATTAATCTAATATTAGCGATCGCATCTGTAACTATACTGGTTGGTTTGGTTCTTATGGTGGTTCTTTTTATGCGTTCTGGTAAAGAACACGTAACCAGTCGTGCAACCCGGACGGATACACCGATGGTTGGCCTAATCAACAGAAAACAAAGCTGTCTTTCCAAAAGTGCGCCCCATAGTGCGTATGGTTCTGATTGATGGCCGTTGAAGTTATAAGCAAAGTAATAGATTCAGCCCGAATTATTTACTAAATATTATTAGCCAGCCTGGCAACATGGGGAAGACAGGCTTTATATTAAGATTAATCAGACAGTTCTTCCAGTGTTTTGACTATTCTTGGTATCTGTGACAAGGCTGGTGCGCCATCCATCAGTAGAGTCAGGGGAACCACTTCAAAGATTTCTTCTTTAGATGCACCATCATCAAGTGCCTTCTCAATATGGAAGCATATGTTTTTTTTGTGTTGCTTGATAATTGAAATTGCCAGAGCAATTAATTCACGTTGTTGGGCCTTGATGGAGCCTTTCCCCAGGCTAAATTCATGCCATGAGGATTTCCAGGATTTCCATAATTCTTCATTTCCATGAGGTGTTGCCCTCATGAATAAGGCGATTTTTTTTACCTGTTCAATTTCATTGTTGTTGGCACCGATTTTGATGGCATCTGCGGTGTGGATATCAATACAGCGTTTGCATTGTTTGGCAAAAGCGATGCCCAGGACAATGAGTTCTTTTTCCTTTCGCTCCAGGTGACCTTTTTTGGTGCTCTCCTGTGAAAGTTCCCCAAGAATTTCCAGGAACTCGCCAATCCCGTAAGCCCTGGCTTTTTTTATAGAGTTTACAAATGTTTGATCGGCAGGCATATATTTATCCTAGGGAACCTCTGATTAATTATAGTCGTTAAATATATCTGTGACAGCCCCTTAATAAAGAAAAATCAGGGTCAGGTGCTGATTAATATGGGGATTTGGTTCCTGGTATTGATATGGCTTCTTCAAAGAACCACGGTCACTTGGTGATATATGCCAATATTGTATTGGTTGGTTTAAGCAACAGAAAACAAAATTGCCTTTCTAAAAATGTGTCCCGCAGGGCACGTAGTTCTGATGGTTGATTTAGTACTTTCTTTTTCTATGATCAGGAATTAATGATTATTCAGAATTACGCGTTCAGTGTCTGATACAGCGCATCCCAGTCTTCCTGACGGCGTCCCGGTGGTCTTCTGCGGTCAGCAAAATCCTTCAGATATACCGGATCGCTGGTCTGGCCTCTTCGGCTGGCTTTGCGTCGATCTACCTCAAATGGATCGTCGTCCTCCATCAGATTGTTCTTGAGGAACTCCTGATAGGACTCGCCGTCAAGCAAGTGTGTTCCGTCACAGTTAAATTGTAGACGAATAGAGTCACGAATCATGCTGATGGTAAAGTTGCGCAAATAAAAGTCCGGTATGTTTCTTAACGACAAAAGCCTGGAAACCGTATTGGCAATGTCTTTCGGTTTGAGTGGGTTCCATGACTTGTAGGTCATTTCGAACTTACCCCTGTTAATGTCATCCAGATTGTCCAGGCTGGGATCTTTAGAGAGATGCCCCATTATGCGCCCGACCATTTTGATCTTCTCATCATAATCCACCAGTGCAAAATGTCGGTTGACGTAGGCTTTGCTGATCAACTTTGCAACCGGATGTATATTATCTACAAATGGATTAAATATGGATTTGACCAGCACCTCGCCACTATTGAAGTGAATCAGTACTTCGTATACGCATCGATTCATGAGCAGGTCATACAGTGCTGGTTGCAGTTGTGGCAATATACCGTCTACCACGCTTTCATATCGCTCCCGCATAAATGCGGACTCTCTCAATGAAGGATCCCCTTTGATCCCAAGGTGGAATTTCTCACCACTGCCGGCGGTATGATCATCAATCAGGGTTTCCTTGTCTGCAAGGTTATGGTTACGCGCTTCGACAATCGCCATTATTCTGGAGGCTAGCTCCCCGTCTTCTGACAACAACTTCATGAAGGCAGTCCGATCGACCACGAGTAATACGCCATCGGTTATTGCGATCACGGAGGCAGAACGCCTCTCACCATTGATAAAGGCCATTTCACCAAAGCAATCTCCCGCCTTCAATGAGTCTACGGTCTGCTGTTGGGTGAATTTCTGAATCATCACAGACAATACGCCTGATTCAATGAAATACATATTGTTGGCTTCATCACCTTCAGAAAAGATGACTTCGTCTTCTTTAAATGATTTCTGGGTGGCGCATTGTTTGATCTTTTCCAGATCTTTGCTGGCTAGTTCCAGAGCGGTTGTATCTTTTGTATCGGTCATTTTATGTTTCACTCCATCTCTTTGATTTATTAGTATCTGGATTCTTTATATCTATCTGGGTAATCTGCAATATAGGCTATCATACAATGAATGTTAAATACCACTATTAAGATAGGCTAATAAGCAAAAAGGCCAGGGTCAGTTTCCAGTTAATTCGTTTAAAGAGAATAGGTTGTGACTTACAAAGGAAGCTGCCATTGTGGAGCCGTGCAGTACGAGGTCGAGGCACCTGAGATAGTGGAATGCCAGGAATGTAATTGTTCAATTTGTTCCAGGTCGGGGTATATGCATCTGATAGTACCCAAGTCGAGGTTCAAGCTTTTGCAGGGTGAAAACAATCTAACAACTTATACATTTGACACCGGAGAAGCAAAACACAAATTTTGTAATATATGCGGGATCAAGTCATTTTATATTCCACGATCTAACCCGGATGGTGTTGATGTCAATGTTCGTTGCCTGGAACCATAGCCGGATAAGATTATTATTGAACCATTTGATGGAAAGAATTGGGAATTACATGCACACAAACTGTCGCATCTTAGTAAAGAAACATAACAGGGAATGGTTGGAGTTTAGCCATGGATGGCTTTATGCTGCGACCCACATGGAGGTAGGGAGATAGAGCCTCGAAGGAGGTAGGGAGATAGAGCAACGAAGGAGCATCTGCCGAGAAGCACAGAAGCAGCCTTACCCTGGTTATTTTAGAAGTGAGTTAAAGGAGCGAGTTGATTTTTTTAGTTAGCCTGTCCAGATCAACCGGTTTAGTATCGTATTCATCACATCCTGCTTCCAGTGCTTTCTTTCTGTCACCGGTCATCGCATGGGCCGTAAGGGCAATAACTGGTATTTTTGCGGTCTCTGGATTGGCTTTTATTTGTCTTGTCGCTTCCCATCCGTCCATAATCGGCAAGCTCATATCCATAAGAATGAGGTCGGGTGACACTGTTTCAGCAAGTTCAATGGCCTGCTGGCCATCATCGGCAGTGACAACTTCAAAGTTTTGTTTTTCCAGGCGTCGCGTCAACATTTCGCGATTCATTTCATTGTCTTCTACCAGTAATATTTTGATCATGGTGATATTAATCTCCCCTGGCATTCGGGTAGCTTCCCCATCTTTCCTTTCGGGCCAACAATCAGTATTTTATCCTAGGGTTGTTGTTTTCTTACGCATTTCTTAACAATAGCAAGCAGGCGATCATTTTCCAGTGGTTTGATTAAATATTCGGTTACACCCGGCACATGCTTTATTTTCTGATCATCCACCATCGTAAGTATGATAACAGGAATTTCACAAAGATCGGGGTCTTCTTTCAGGGTCTTGATGACATCCCAGCCATCTATGTCTGGCATCATGACATCCAGCGTTATGACGTCTGGACGAAGTTCCCTGGCGAGCTCTATGCCTTTTTTCCCGCTGTATGCTGTTTCAGCACGGAATCCTTCTTTAATAAGCACGCGTTTCATTAAATCACGGACGGTCGGGTCGTTATCAATAATAAGAACGGTAGAGATTTTTTTTCTTCGCTCCTTACTGACAATAAGGCGACTGAGATCCTTGGGGAATCTTGCATGGGCAGGAGATGCAATCTGTGTGCTTACATCGTCTGTAGCTGGGGGTTCAGCCTGGAGAGGCAGGATTACCGTAAAACTGCTGCCTTCATTGATATTACTGGCTACTGTGATGTCTCCACCCATCATTTTACAGAATTCCCTGCTTATCGTAAGACCAAGTCCGGTGCCCCCGTATTTACGTGTGGTTGAGACATCTGCCTGGGTAAACGATTTAAATAAATTCTGCATTTGTTCGGTTGTCATCCCGATTCCGGTGTCAGTGATCGTAAAAAATATCCATTCAGACTGGTCTCGGGTTTTCTTTTCTGCTGTAAGGGTTATTTTACCCTGGTGGGTAAATTTACAGGCATTGCCCAATAGATTGATTAATGTCTGTTTTACTTTGGTATTGTCAGAACACATGGTTCCGATATCATCCGGACATTGAATATCCAGTGTATTCTGATTGTCCCTTAATAAGGGGCTAATAGTATTTGAAACCTCATTTAGCAATGCAGGGATTTCGAATTCTTCTATGTATAAATTCATTTTACCCGCTTCAATTTTGGAAATATCGAGAATGTCATTAATTAGTGAAAGAAGATGATTTCCGGCAATGTATATCTTTTCCAGATCAGGGACGGATTGCTGCAGGCCACGCTCGCTGGCTTCTTCCTGTAACATCTCGCTGTATCCAATAATGGCATTAAGCGGGGTTCTTAGTTCATGGCTCATATTGGCCAGGAAGGCGCTTTTAGCCTTATTGGCGGCGTTGGCACCATCGAGTGCGTATTCCAGTTCATTATGCTGGCTTGAAATCCGGGTCAGCATCTGGTTAAAAAAACGGTTTAATACCCCGAATTCATCATCACGTTTGACGGGGGGTAGCCGAAGATCACGGTTGCCCTCAGAAACTTCGCGTGTTGCAGCTACCAGTTCCTTGATGGGCCGGATTACAATGATATGAATAAGCCAGGTAAGAAAAACACCAAACACCAGCAAACCACTTCCAATTATGACCAGCATCTTGATGCGTTGTGTGCGAACCAGTGATTTTAAAGGTATATGGTAGGCGGTAATTCGCGTTTCTGATGTTGGTGTATTGGTATTTCCAGCAAGCGCTGGAAGTTTACGGGATAAGATTGAATATTCAGGCAGGATCTCTCCCTCGGTAATGGTCTTTCCTGCAGTTTCAATCTTGATCGCCTTGAAGTCCGAGTTTTTTAGATAGTCAGTAATAAATGGATTTACTGTACTCAGTGATTGTGCGCCGGGGTCTGTTAACCAGGTTAATAGCTCATAGGCCAGGTTGTCTGCATCTATTGACAAGCTATGTTCCAGTGCTTGCTCGGTATTTTTCTGTAAGGAGAATGAAATAATAAAACTGACAAATACAAAGGCCCAAAGAATGGCCGAAGTAATTTTTATTGCGATACTAAACGGGAGTTTCTGTGGAGCTTCCTTTGTTGCTATTGATTCATTCGGGGGCATTTATTTGAATCCTAACCAATTGAGAAACCAGATCATCGGGCAAAAACTGCTGATACCTGCAATGACCAGCATGATGCCCATGAACCAGGGAAAAAACCAGATTTGCTCAAAAAAGATTAATGAGAAGATTAAAATTATGGCGAACACAAAACGAACCATGCGTTCTGCCTCAAAATTAAAGCGGGGATGAAAGGTAGCTTCAGACATGTCGTCTGGCGTGTGTCGAAGAGTGCCCTTTTGAGTGTAATCTGATTGCCCCATTATTTTTGCCATGACGACAGGCACACGCCAGTTTGTTATGCCTTCAATGGCAAAAATCGCTGCCAGTCCATATAGATAAGTTTCTATATTAAAAAACAGTAGCAATAATACCGTTGTCCCAACTAAAAACAGGTATGAGCGTTCATTCATGTTGGTGGTCCTTGTGTGTTTGTAGTAACTTATTAATAATGCATTATTGTTGATGTGGGTTAGCCAACGATATTTCGGCACAGCAAAAAATAACTTTAGATTTGGTGCGATATTAACCAGTTAGGTTCTAGACCAGGGGATATTGATATTTATAAGGTTCTGGATTTGAGTTCCGGATATTCCATATTTATACCATAGTTATGTCAGCCTAAAAGATCAGGCTCCCTGGTTATGTATGAATACACTCTCCAGGTATCAAATTCTATTAACTCGATATCCATTCAGTTATCCTATGGGCGGTCACGGAGCCTAGTCTAGCAAGCCGGGTTATGTCTTCAAATAACAAGCTCCATGCTTAAAAAAGGAAGCTTCATATGAAGGATCACAAAAAGACGGTTGGCCTGATCCCGGCCATTTTTTACTTTCAGGAAGCCATGTACATGCAGAAGGTGGCGGGTAGGATGAAGGGGTTAATCTCTTTTCTTTTTCTTCTTGCCGCTTTTTTTTGGTTTGCCTTTGTCTTTAGTTCGTATTTTTAATGTTGTCCGTGCTTTTTCTTTGGTTTTAGTATGGCCGTCTGATTTTGCGCCCTTTTTTTCTTTTGTTAAACGGGAAATCTTTAATTGCTGGCCTGATACCCAGACTTTTTTCAAATCCTTGAAAATTTCTTTAGGCATACCTTCGGGTAAATCCACCAGACTGTAGTTATCCTGGATATCGATGTGTCCAATGTGTTGACCGTCGATACCTGCTTCATTGGCGATAGCGCCGACAATGTTGCCAGGCTTAACATCATGGTTATGTCCTACTTCAATACGGTAGCGCACCATACCTTCTTTAGGCCTGCTATCTTTTGGCTTGCTGTCTCTGGGTCGGTTATCTTTTCCCTGGGAGCGACTATCTACCTTACGAATGTGTTCTTTACGTACCGGTTTTCTGTCCGGTCTATTATTTCGTGGGCCTTCTTCTTTATTCCAGCTTTTATCTGCTTTCCGTTGGGGTTTGTTCTGTAGCAGTAAGGGGGTCTTGCCTTGTGCTAGCTGTGCAAGGGCGGCAGCAATTTCCTGTGCTGGTACATTATGTTCGTGCTGGTATTGTTCGATCAACTGGGTAAACAAGCCTAAATCTTCATTAGCCAGGGTATCAGTAATCCGTTGTTTGAATTTGGCAATACGTTGGTCATTGATTAGCTCGGTTGATGGTAGTTCCATCATTTCGATTTTCTGTCGGGTGGCTTTTTCAATAGCGTGTAGCATACGTTTTTCGCGTGGCGCGACAAACAGGATGGCATCCCCTTGCTTGCCCGCGCGACCTGTACGTCCAATACGATGCACATAAGTTTCCGTATCATACGGAACATCGTAATTTACTACGTGGCTGATGCGTCCCACGTCGAGACCACGTGCGGCGACATCGGTGGCAACCAGGATATCCAGTTTCCCTTTTTTAAGTTGATCAATGGTGCGTTCACGCTGCTTCTGCTGAATGTCACCATTTATTGGCGCTACTGAATAACCACGTGCTTGCAGTTTTTCGGCTAACTCAGTCGTTGCCGTTTTGGTGCGCACGAAAATAAGCATGGCATCAAAGGACTCGGCTTCAAGGATACGAGTTAAGGCATCGAGTTTATGTAAACCACTGACTGGCCAGAAGCGTTGGCGAATGGTATCTACCGTTGTGGTTTTGGACTTGATGGTAATTTGTTCGGGTTTATTTAAATATTTCGTAGCAATACGGCGGATTTGTTGCGGCATGGTGGCCGAGAACAGGGCGATTTGTCTTTCTTCAGGTGTTTGTTCAAGAATCCATTCGACATCATCAATAAAACCCATGCGTAGCATTTCATCGGCTTCATCCAGTACCAGTGTACTGAGCTTATTCAGTTTTAAGGTGCCCTTGCGCATATGATCCATTACGCGTCCTGGTGTGCCTACCACTACATGGACACCACGTTTCAGGGCGTGGATTTGTCCGCGGTAGTCCTGGCCGCCATAAACTGGTAACACATGAAAACCTTTCATGTGCCTGGCATATTTTTGGAAGGCCTCCGCCACCTGGATAGCCAGTTCACGGGTAGGTGCCAGTACTAAAACCTGCGGGTCTTTTTGTTTTAAATCGAGGTTGGATAATAGTGGCAGGGCAAATGCTGCAGTTTTACCGGTACCGGTTTGCGCCTGACCAATAATGTCCTTGCCTTCCAGTAACAGTGGAATTGTTTCCGCCTGAATGGGCGAGGGGGTCTCATAGCCCACCTCATCTAGCGCGCTTAGAAGCGGTTTATTCAGTGCCAGTTGATTGAATGAGGTGATTGTGTCGGTGTCGGTGGTCATGTGTAGTGGTACCTGAATAATATGGAAAGCGAGGTAAAGCCAAGGCTTGATGGAACACTCTATGTTAAAACCAGAGGGGTCGCGTAGTCTAGCGGTTTGTGTGCTACATTGCATGCTTTATTTATCGAAAAAGCGAGCAAACGAGTGCAAATCTGGGTTGATGCCGATGCCTGCCCCAAGGTGATCAAGGAAATTCTGTTCAGGGCAGCACAGCGGGTGAAATGTCAGTTGATATTGGTGGCAAACCAGCCATTGTCCACTCCGCGGTCATCCTTCATTAAATCCATTCGCGTTGCATCGGGTTTTGATGTAGCCGACAACTATATCGTTCAGCAGGCGATGAAAGGTGATCTGGTGATTACTGCGGATATTCCTCTGGCAGCCGAGTTGCTGGAAAAGGGTGCGGATGTATTAAATCCCCGTGGTGAGCTTTATAACCATGACACCATACGTCAGAAACTCACTATGCGGGATTTTATGGATGAAATGCGGGGCAGCGGAGTCAACACCAGCGGTGGCCCGCCTCCGTTAAGTCAAACCGATCGGCGTGAGTTTGCCAATGCGCTGGATCGCTTATTGAGCAGATAAACTAACCTGCAGGGCTTGTGTTTATTTTGTGATGCAGGGATATCAGGCTTAGCAGAAGAAATGCAGCGACTCCATTATGTGCAACAGTTGATAGTAGTTGCATATGCGTTAATACATTCAGTGTGCCAATCAGTATTTCTGTGGTCAGTAGTACAAGGATGATTATACCGGTCATCCTGTAGATTCTGTTCATCTTTATTACGATATAGGCCAGACCGCCAAGATAAAAAAGTAACAGCCATGCACCAAGTCGGTGTGTGATGTGTATTGCAATTTGTTCCCCACCTCCGATGAAAACGCCTGCCTCATCGGTGTCCATCACGCGGAATATGTCTAGTGCCTTTTGGACTTCTGAAGTCGGCCACCATGTTCCATTGCAATCAGGAAATGAGGTGCAGGCCAATGCGGCGAAGTTTGCGCTGGTAAGGCCGCCCAGAATGACTTGTGCAATCAGAAGGGCGATGCCCAGTTTTGCCCCCCGCTTTATCCATTGATGTTGTGGATTAGTTTGTAGCGCAGATAGTGGCTGTCCCTGATTATTGGTAGTGAGCCGTAATTTCCAGAGAAAGGCCAGCATTGCAAACCCACCGAGCAGGTTGCCCAGTACGATGGAAGGCTTATGAAGGCCACCAGATGATATGCCCAATAAGGCCAGGAATACGGTAAGCCCAAGTAATATAACGGGAATTATCAGAGAGACTCCTTGTTTTCGGTAGATAAATGCCTGGATATTGATGGCGAAAATGAGTAATCCAAGAATACTGGCAATCAGGCGATGTGCCGGCGTGGCCCAGGCAAGTGGTTCCTGTGATCCTATCAGCAGGTTTTCATAGGATGAT
>DAOWEP010000150.1 GCA_030638455.1 Gammaproteobacteria bacterium | reverse complement strand
GTGAATGATCGAAAGCCGGTAGCTGTAGATCGGGCGGTCCTCGCGCTTGGGAATGAAATAGTACATGATGCCGAGAAAGCCGGCGGTAAGAAAGAACCCGACCGCGTTGTGCCCGTACCACCACTGCACCATCGCATCCTGCACACCTGCGTAGGCAGAGTAGGACTTAAACAAAGAAACCGGTAACGCGGCACTGTTGCCAATGTGCAATACAGCTACTGTTATAATAAATGCCGCAAAAAACCAGTTGGCCACATAAATATGTGGCGTTTTTCGCTTGACGATAGTACCCAGAAACACGACTGCATAACTCACCCATACAACCGCAATCAATATATCTATGGGCCATTCAAGCTCAGCATATTCCTTGGATGAGGTAATACCAAATGGCAAAGTGGCCACCGCAGACAAAATAACCAGCTGCCATCCCCAGAAGGTAAATGCGGCAAGGCGTTCTGCAAACAGGCGAACATGGCAGGTGCGCTGAACAACATAATAAGATGTTGCAAATAGTGAACAACCGCCAAAGGCAAATACAACCGCATTTGTGTGAAGTGGACGTAACCGACCAAAGGTCAGCCATGGGGTGTCGAAGTTCAAGGCTGGCCAGGCCATTTGCGCCGCAATTATAACGCCTACGAGCATGCCTACAACGCCCCAGACTATGGTCATTATGGCAAACTGGCGCACTACTTTGTAATTATAGGTAGACTGTGTATCCATCAGTGCCTCATGGTTTATATTGCAACATACTTTGTTGCTTAATTGTGTAACTAAAGAATATATACGACCCTGTCAGACGCATCCGTGCAGATATATTTTATCTGTACATTTACTAAAATATGATAACTGTCTTCTGGTTTAAATGGCTTCTTGTTTAACTGACCTTTTGTTTAACTAGTAAAGGCAGGCTCAAATCCAAATCCCCATAACAAGGCGGTTGCCGCCAGTACAGCAACCAGCATCACCATACCAACAGCGATAACCGCACTGGAAAACAAAAAAGCCTTGTCTTTGGATATTTCCATCATAATAGGCAACCCTACATACAACAGGTATACCGTGTAGGCAAGCGCTGGCAAACCAACAATAAAATTAAGCCAAAGCACCGGATATAATTGCATTATGCCGATAAGAAAAAGAGGTGTCGCGGTAAAGGCAGACAATGCAATACAGGTTGGTAATGGCTGCTCAGAATCATAGGTCTTGGCCATCCACTGGATCATCTTGCCCACCGAAAATACTGCGACCAGCATAGTAATATAAAAAATAACCGCGATCGTCAATGCACTGTCGGTAGTTAACATAACCGGATCGCGTCCACCAATTTGCCAGCCGAATTGGGTAGTACCTATAAAACCGCAGATAGCCGGGATAGCCGCAAGGGCAAGAACGTGTGAACAGTAACATTTACCAATAGTGCAGCGCTCATTATGGATAAGCTTCCATTCTTTCTCAGGGTGCGACAGCAACCCGGTAATATGCTGAATAGTCATGAGGTATTGTGTTCCCTGATTTGCAGATTAAAAAGTTATTATATGCTAGCTTATACACCCATGCTAATGAAAGCTATCAGTTTTTCTCTGCCTATATGATTCTATAATCCTGACTTATTCTATATATTATAAGTTTTGACCCATAATTAGGCTCGTAATTAGAATGACTATAAATAAGCTTTTCTCTCAAAACATTGATTTAAATCAATGAAAATATTTAAGAATGAACCCTTACTTGTTTATGGCTACTCAGCCAAAATGACTCTGATCAGCCCAATTTATAACCTGGCAATCATTTTTCAAAGCATCAAGACACAACAATGGTAATGCCAAAAGATAATAACCAAGAAAATATCGGCTCTAAAACTTGCTACCATTGCGGCCTGCCTGTCCCTCCCGGTTTTTCCTCTAATGTAGCTATCAACGACGTTCAACAGCCGATGTGCTGCGAGGGATGTGAAGCAGTTGCATCGGCCATCATAAAATATGGGCTTTCGGATTTTTACAAACATAGAACACAGAACAACCAGACAGGACAAGAACTCGTTCCCGACATTCTGAAACAGGCCGTTTATTATGATAACCCCAAAATTCAAAAGAGTTTTGTACGCATTGAAGAAGGGGATATCCGGGAAGCATCCTTAATCCTCGAAGGCATTACCTGCGCTGCCTGCATCTGGCTCAATGAACATTACATCGCCTCACTTAAGGGCGTTGAGGATATCCAGATCAACTACAGCACTCACCGTGCTCGTGTACGATGGGATGAATCACAACTGCATTTAAGCGACATACTCCAGGCTATCAGTCGTATTGGCTATGTTGCGCATCCATACGATGCAGATCGCCAACACAACCTACTGGAAAAAGAACGTAAACAGCATTTAAGGCGACTGGGCCTCGCCGGCGTCCTGGGCATGCAGGTGATGGTGATTGCCGTAGCATTATATGTAGGTGACTGGCGTGGCATGGAGCAGGACTTCAGGCATTTCTTTTACTGGCTAAGTCTCGGCCTGACCTTACCTGTAATTATCTACTCGGCAAAACCATTTTTCAGTGCTGCATGGAGGAGCCTTAACAATTTTAGTGTAGGCATGGATGTACCGGTTTCTCTGGGCATCCTGATCGCCTTTAGTGCCAGTACATGGCATACCATCATCGGTGAAGGCGACGTGTATTTTGATTCAGTAGTCATGTTTATATTTTTCCTGCTGGGTGCACGATACTTTGAAATGTCTGCACGCAAACGTACCGCCGAGAGCTCTGATAGTCTGATACATCTAATACCGGCTGTCGCTACACGCTTGATAGAGAAAAACCCGGGAACAGGCTGGATTGAAGAGGTAGTACCGGTTGCTGAACTGGAACAGGGCGATCGCCTGCTGGTTCGGCCCGGCGAATCTATACCAGCAGACAGCACGATTATAGAAGGACGTTCTACAGTAGATGAATCCCTGTTAACGGGCGAATCAATGCCCGTAATAAAGAACGCAGGCCAGTCCGTTGTTGGTGGCAGCATCAATATTGAAAGCCCCCTGACACTGCAGGTCGAAAAGGTCGGAGCGGACTCGGTCATGGCCTCGATTCAACGCCTGCTGGAACGCGCCCAGAGTGAAAAACCTGTCATTGCACGTCTGGCCGACCGAATCGCAACCTGGTTTGTATCGTTTGTCCTGATCATAGCCACGGTTGTTGGATTCATCTGGTGGAAAACTGACCCGGAACACTGGTTGCCTGTATTGATTTCGGTGCTCGTTATCACCTGCCCTTGCGCCCTGTCTCTGGCTACCCCTACGGCCGTAACCGCCTCAACCGGAAATCTTGTACGCATGGGTCTGCTGGTCACACGTGGCCATGCACTGGAAACACTTGCCCGTGCCAGCCACTTTGTTTTTGACAAAACAGGAACCCTGACCTCACATGATCTGCACCTTGAAAGAATTCATACATTCTCGGATATGCCTGAAACAGAATGCCTGCACTATGCAGCCGCACTGGAGGCAAATTCAGAACACCCGAT
>DAOWEP010000025.1 GCA_030638455.1 Gammaproteobacteria bacterium | reverse complement strand
GACATGTGGATGGCGGTGAATATACGGATTATATTTTCAATGAAATGAAGCAAAAGGAGATATTGCGTATAGAAGCGCCCCTGGGCACGTTTTTCCTGCGTGAAAATTCCGAAAGACCCATAATAATGATGTGTGGTGGTACAGGGTTTGCCCCGGTCAAGGGTATTCTCGAACACGCATTTCATATCGGTTTTGACCGCCCAATACACTTGTTCTGGGGTGCTCGTGGCACGCAAGATTTATATCTGCCAGAGTTACCGAAACAATGGAACGATGACCATCCAAATTTCCAGTTTACCCCGGTGTTGTCAGAGCCGGTGCCTGAAGACGACTGGAAGGGAGAGACCGGCTATGTTCATAAAGCAGTACTTGCCAAGTATCCTGCACTAAGTGGATATGATGTATATATGTGTGGTTCTCCAGCTATGATAGAAGCTGGTAAGAAGGAATTCATGGAACATGGATTACCTGAAGACCAGATGTTTTCTGATTCCTTTGAGTTTAATTCCCAGCTGGATTCCGTAAAAGCAGGATAGGTGATCGGGTTACCTGCAGTATTTAAAACCCCGGGCTCAATCTCTATGTTCTGTTACAGTTAAAGATTCTCTGATCGTTACTGGTAGATCAATTATTTCCGCGGCAGCAACATTGCCAGAGTCCGAATTTTTTTCATCCAGTAACATCCCTTGCCGGTAACAACGCATAGCGCCTTCCTTGTCGCCACATTTTTCCAGTAATTCCCCAAGTACTTTATAGGTTTCAGTAGCGGGTTCAATCTGGATGCTCGACTTGAGGTATTCACGAGCCTTTTCGAGTTCCTGACCACGTACGCATAATCTACCCAGAGTAAGAAGTAGAACAGGATCATTGGTATATTGTTTATGCCATCCCTCGGCATGGGAAAGTTGTTTATGGGGATTATTACTCACCGTCAGACCATAGAGTCTTACCAGCGGCCGATACCAGTTCTTTTTCAAGGTCTTGCGGATCAATGTTTCCGCTTCTTCACCAGACTCCAGCTTGTTAAGGTGTTCTGAATAAGTGCGCAACATATCTTCCTTGATACGAAAATGCTTTGGCATGATAGACCAGATAGATCGTAAGGCTAGTAGATCATGATCGTTTCCTGCTTGCTGGATCAGGTTTGTAAGAATGGTTGTTTCAAGTTCTTTTAGCGCTTGGTCACTAATAACATGATTTTTTCGCAACTCAGGCAACAATCTTTTCAAGCTTTCCCAATCCTTGAATTCAAGATAGAGGCTTTTTAACAAATTGAGCACATAGTGGTTTTTTCTCCCAACCTTACCAAGGTGGTTAAGGGTTGCAAGAGCCTGTTCAGATTGGCCCTGGGCAATTTGTAATTCGGCCTGCGTCAAACCAACAGCAAGATCGCTAGTGTCTGTACAGCTATGTGCCAAACTCAGGTAATAGTCACGTTTTTCCAGGTTGCCGCCTTGCTGGGCGGCGCGTGCAGCACCCAGATAGTTAAGTATCGGTGCATCGCTACTCTTTACACGTTTGGTAAGATATCGCTCGGCATTTTTCCAGCGCCCTTCCGCCAGGGTGATTAGGCCAAGATGTAAACTGCCGCGGGCGCGGTTTGATTTTCTATGGTTGGACCAGCCATGTAAACGATCAGGGAAGTGCCAAAGGGTTGCGAATAGCCGTATAAGATAATAAAGGACAAAGTATAAGGCCAGTAATGCAAGCACCAACAGGCTTAAGGTGGTTTCTATCGACCAGACATCATAACTGATCAGCACATACCCCGGATCCTGCCGTACAAGTAAGGCCAGACTTGCTGATGCAATCAAAACAACGATAAAAATAAAAAGAAGCTTCATATTTTTACCTGTTCATCCTGTTGTTTTGAAATATTATTAGTATCAACAGGTTTCTTTGGCGGTATGGTAGACTCTGTTTTATTCTTTAGTTGTTTTTGTATAGAACGTAAGGCGTGTAAAGATCCACTAATTTCAGGCAGCCTTACGTTTAATTGTACAGTCTGAAATTCCTGTAGCCGAGATTCCAGTAAAACAACGTCGGGATCATCCTTGTTAAAATGTTCCTGAAGCCAGCTTAGTGTGTCCTTCAGAGACTCCATAAACAGTTCAGCTTGTTTATTCAGTAAGGCTGTCCGAATACCCTGGATTTTTAATTGCAGAATATGGCGCAGGGTTTGCTGCTGCTCCACGGTAAGTATGGGCGCAAGTGATTGGTCATGTCGTTTTATGACTACCAGGGTTTTCAGCTCATTCCATATCTTATTAAGTACCAACTCCCAGTCTTTAATAGTTATTTCATGAGCATCGTCTGTTGGTGTGCCCTCTTTAGCCACTTTCGGGAGCATGGAAATCTTTAGCCCCATCTTCGGTGACATTGCCTGCAAACTATCCAGGGTCAACACCATGCCATGTATATCCGGCAAACGGGTAGACTCTAGCGCACTAATTTCATCTGCGAGCTGTTTACGAACTGGCAGTAATGATGGATCTTTCAGGCTCATTATTTTGGAATCCACAATCCTCAATGCCTTTATGGTTGTATTAATATCCCCTTCCAGTTGTAAACGGTGATTTGCGATTCGTAGTAAATATTCTGATTCAGATAAGATCCAGTCGCGATGGTTTTTACTGCCTAATTCCTTTATGTCAGCAATAGAGCGTTCTATTTCATTTATTTCAGTAGTTACCTTGCTATCGATCTCACCACGAAACTGGTCCTGTGACTGGGTGTATTTTTTTACTTCTGATTCAAGTACGGAAATTAGTTGTGATTGGGCTTGTAGTTGCTGCCGGTTCTTTTTTTTGTCTTCCTGTTGTTGTTGCCAAAGAATAAAAATTCCCACAATAGATATGGCAATGGCCACCAGCATAAAACCAGAAATAAAGGATGATGATTTTGAGTTTGCCTGAGAATTTGCATCGCTTTTGACTGCACCCTTAGTAGAGCCTTGCCCGGATTTGGCATGACCCTCGGTCTTGCCGGTAGCCGAGGTTTTTCCCGCATGGACCTTTTTATCAGGCGTTTTTTTTGATGTATTGTCATCGCTCATGTGGTTATTCCTTTATTTGTACTTCATCAAAACTAGCTTGAAGGAGTATTACCGAAACACCATTTTTGTATGGCATCGAGTATCGCTTCATCACCTGCTTGTTCAGCAACCACGATAGCAGCCTGAATCCCTTTTTCCATGGCATTCTGTACCATACGCTGACTAATGACTACTATAGGCGTCGTCACAAGATTTTGCTTCCCTGGTTCTCCGGCAAGTATAAACAGGTTATCCAGAGCCTGGTTACTGGTGACGGTTACAATATCAATCGCATTTTTCTTCCAGTATTGATCAAGCATGTTTGATTTCTGAGCCGGAATGGTTCTTTGGTATAGTTCCGCATAGTCAACATGCGCGCCTCTTTCCACCAGAGTTTTTTTGAGTAGTTCTCGCCCCCCTCCCCCACGAAAAATCAGTATTTTCTTTCCTTTCACCCGTTGCATTTTTGGCAAATCTAGTAAGGCTTCACTGTCAAATTGTCGGGTGGGATAAATATCGGCTTTGAGACCTTCATCTTCAAGTGCCTTTCTGGTCGCATTGCCAATGGCCGCAAGCGCCATGCATTCAGGAAAATCACGTTTTGTCTTTATAGACTGTATTGCATATTTAACAGCATTGGCACTGATAAAAATCGCCATATCATATGAGTCCAGTCGGTCAATGATGGAAGCTACAGATTGCGGATCATCTATAGGGCTAATTTCTATGGCAGGAAACCGTATCGCCTTGCCACCGGCATTCTCAATAATATTGCAAAGATTATCTGCTTGGCCAGATGGGCGAGTTACTAAAACACCGACCCCGGCAAGTGGGAGACCAGGTTTGTTGGAATTTTTGGCTGTGTTCATCCGTATTTAGTTATGAATTCCAATGTGTGCCTGGATTAATTACTTTCCTGCGATGCATAAAGATTTTCAAGAATTTCACCCGCACCTCTTGAAAGCAAATCTTCCGCGAGTGTTATACCCATTTCTTCAGCATCTTCTGGACGCCCACTGATCACACCATGAATAATTTTGGAGCCATCCGGTTTGCCAACCAGGCCGCGCAATACAATCACGCCTTCTTCCAGTATGGCGTGACCACCAATGGGCACCTGACAACCACCTTGTAACTTGTGGTTCATGGCGCGTTCCGCTTCTACCCGAATACGGGTCTTATTGTCATTCAAGGGCGCAAGTAAATTCAGAATACGCTGATCACCATCACGACTTTCAATGCCAATCGCACCCTGACCAATAGCGGGCAGCATGACTTCGGGCTGAATAAAATTGCGGATGCGCGATTCAAATTCCAGGCGTATCAACCCGGCACTGGCAAGAATAATCGCGTCATAATCACCGGCATCGAGTTTTGCCAGCCTTGTATTTACATTACCACGTAGATCCATAATGTTGAGGTCTGGCCTTATTTCGGCAAGCTGGCACCGACGACGCAGGCTTGACGTACCAACCCGTGCATTTTCGGGTAATTCATCAATTTTGCTGAACTGGTTGGAAACAAATGCATCGCGCGGGTCTTCACGGGTTAAAATGGTAGATATATGCAGGCCATCAGGCAGCTCAACCGGCACATCCTTCATGGAATGAACCGCTATATCCGCCTCACCGCGCAGCATGCTTTGCTCCAGTTCTTTCACAAACAGGCCCTTACCACCAATTTTTGCCAGCGGGGAATCCAGTACACGGTCACCCTGTGTAGACATGGTCACCAATTCAACCTGTAAACCAGGGTGAAAATGCAATAGTTGGCTACGTACATGTTCGGCCTGCCAGAGCGCCAGCTGGCTTTTTCGGGTAGCAATCTTGATTAAACTTTCAGACATATTTCAATTAGTTAACTTTATCAATTCTTCTGGAAAAGTATCGGAACCTAGGTTAACGTAGTCAAAGCTAGTACTCCGCAATAACCAGAGTCCGTATCGGTTCGTAATTATGGCACTATTGAAGCAACTTTATAATACAAGCATGCATTTTTCCCCAAGACTAAAGTCCTCTTTTTACCAGATTGCGGCCATCCTGCTATGTTGCATGGTCACAGGTGTGTGGGCAGAAAGAATGATGGAGAAGAATAAAGGTGAAGTAATCGCCACAACCAGGCTGGACAAGGTAGCAGAAGATTCTGAAAATCGCCGCCTTCCTATATTGCTGGTATTTTCTTCAACTACATGCCCATATTGTAAACTGCAGGAAGAGGAAATCCTGAAACCCATGCTGATCAGCGGAGACTATGATAATAAAGTCATTATCCGCAAAGTACTCGTTCCTGAAGAGCTCGAGCTCATAGATTTTAACGGCAGAATGGTCAGCATGGATGATTTTATTAGTCACTACAGGGTACAGGTAACCCCCACCATTGTTTTTCTTGACCATAATGGCAAAGAGCTGGCGAAACGGCTGGTAGGCATCAATACCGTAGAAATGTTTGGCAGTGATGTGGATGATGCGATTGAG
>DAOWEP010000169.1 GCA_030638455.1 Gammaproteobacteria bacterium | reverse complement strand
GCCAACAGCTTTATTCCATGAAAAATATACTGATAATAGCCATCTTGATTTTATAGCTGGAAACCACATCCTGAGTATTTAATTTTTTTAGGGAAATGGTGCCGAAACGCAGATTCGAACTGCGGACCTACGCATTACGAATGCGTTGCTCTACCAACTGAGCTATTCCGGCATTGATTGAGAATATAACCTTGGCTGGCGAGTATACTAAGAAACTACAATCGAGATAAACACAAGGATGAGTGAGTAAGGGGAAATCTCAATCAGACGGCTATTCAGGACACCGCTCCATGGCATCGCGGCATACCGTACATCCTCGGCAACTACTCCTGCGTTGCTCTACCTCCTGCTTCCATGCAGTCGTGTACATAACTGGAACCAAACACCTAAAATACAGATGGTTTTTCTGCTTTGTTTCTAACTTTAAAAATGACATCAATACTATCTGCTACTGTACCCTCGGGTAACCCAGGTAACTCGTTAACAGTTATATTCTCATTTGGTAAATCAGATAACTCACCAGTATCAACGTTAAAGAAATGGTGATGCTCACTGGTATTTGAGTCGTAGAACACCCGGTTAGGATCAGCAATGATCTCCCGAATCATACCCTTGCGCGCGAAAAGACCCAGTGAATTGTATACAGTTGCCTTGGAAACAATATTACGTTTGTGATTAACTTTTGCCAGAACCTGATCTGCGGACAAATGCTGCGGTTTTGCAAAAAGTATTTGGGCAATTTCTATCCGCTGCTGGGTAGACTGAACACCATGCTCCTGTAACAAGTCAATAACCGACTGCTTATTCATCATTTGCACCTTTTTACATACACTTGAAATGAAGTTTTCGATTTCCTAGTATAATGCTAGCCTTTAGATAAAGTCTATAACTATAAAAAAATAGTGTTATTATAATATTTCCTTTATATAATATATGGTTATGTTTCTTTTATTGGGGATATTACTAGCATCATCTTTAAAAAAGATACCTTATCTTAACCGCGCAAGGCCCCTACCGTATAAGACGAAGGATCAACCACTGGCTCCCGCTTCAATATAAGGTCTGACAATAAACGGGCAGACGCCGGCCCCATGACCACGCCATTGCGAAAATGTCCGGCATTTATAAAGAGCCCTTCAACCTCAGGATGCCCACAGATATAAGGAACCCCCTGAGGTGACCCCGGCCTCAAACCTGCCCAGTGATTTTCTATTTCAACCTCTGCCAGCCCAGGCAACAAATTGATTGCAAAATGCCGAAGTGCATCCAGTCCTTCCTGGGTGGTTGATTTATCAAACCCCTGATATTCAAGGGTACTGCCTGCAAGAATACGGCCATCTTTACGGGGAATCAGATAGCGTGCCTGCCCCATCTCTTCTGTTAACACAATGTGCTTTAAGTCTCCTGGTTTTGCACGAAACAGAATCATCTGGCCCCGCACTGGTTCAACATTTATTTCGGGAACCAGCTTCTGCAACAAGCTTGCACTCCAGGCACCTCCGGCAATTACTACAGTATTGGCAAAATATTTCCGCGCATCTGTTAGCACACCCTCTATCTTACCCTTTATATGCAGCAGCTGGGTAGCCTCAGCATGTTCTACAATATGTACGCCCTTATCATCAAGACTAGCCTTTACTGCCTTTGTAAGCCGCGGGTTCCGCACCTGGGCAACATCAGGCATCAGGATATATTCACATGGATCAACAGAAATACCCGGCTCGTAATGCACAGGGTTGCCGTTATGAACTTCAATTGTGCTACCAGACTCTTTAGCCCATGCCAGCATCTGTTGTTTTTCCTGAAACCGGTCACCAGAGTCCAGAATCAACAAGCCACTTTGAATCCATTCCGGGTCTATGCCCGTCCGGGACTCAAGGTCTGCGCAAAATTGCGGGTACATGTTCTGGCTCCAGGTTGCTAATCGAGTAACCGGTTCTGGATAACGCCAGGGATATAAAGGCGACAGGATACCACCACCGGCCCAGGAGGATTCCCTGGCCACCTCACCACGTTCAAGCAGCGTAACGACCATCCCTTCACTGGCCAACTCATGCGCCGTAAGCATTCCAATCAGGCCACCGCCGATAACTATACAATCACTCAATTCCTGCCCCTCATTTCACCTGCCAAAACCTGCTCTACACCAATACCCTTAATAAACCTAACATTATCTATAATGTGATCACCATCACACCTATTAAACCACACTCCTTTTACCCATTGCACCGCTCATCCGACACCCCCTACAGCCTGTCTGTCGTCACTGGAAAACCATTCTCCGGGGTCTATATATAAAGCTTATGAATAAAGATTCTGGATTTACATTGGTTGAACTGATGATTGCCATCGTGGTGATGGGGATCATCCTGGCCATGGCGGTACCCAACTTCCGCAGCTTTGTACTGGATAACCGGCTGGTAACCCAGGCGAATGATTTCATGACCACGCTGAGCATTGCGCGCAGTGAAGCTATCAAACGTGGCGCTCAGGTAACGGTTTGCAAAAGTGCGGATGGAAGTAACTGCACCACGGCCAACCGCTGGGAACAGGGCTGGATCACCTTTGTTGACAGTGATAAAGATGAAACGGTTGATGCTGGTGAAACCATTATCCAGGTCCATGAAGCCATGCCCAGCGGGAACACATTGCGCGGTAGCGCTGATGTGGACGATTATATTTCTTATGTCGGCAGTGGCGCTGCCGGGGAAAGCGGAGATTTGATCCTCTGTGATGACCGCGGTTATGGGGATGGTTCCAAACCCCGCGCCATTATTATCGGCCTTGCTGGCCGGGCGCGCGCTGCAGACGCCAACGACAGCGCTGCTACATTGAATGCCTGTCCCTGAGCACCCACCGAATTAAAGGCAAAAATCTGGAAAGACTTATGCATAAATATTCACAACCTGACTGCTTTAAACAAGGCCATTCACAAAATGGCTATGTGCAAAAAGGTATTGCCTTAATGGAGATACTGATCACTGTGCTGGTCATGTCCATTGGCCTGCTGGGACTTGCCTCATTGATGACTAACGGCATGAAATTCAACCAAAGCGCCTACCTGCGTAGCCAGGCAACTGTTCTTGCCTATAGCATAACGGACCGCATGCGCGCCAACAAAGACGGGTTTGATGCCGGCGACTACAACAATGCCACCGGCGCACAAAAAACCAATTGCACTAACACAACCGGCTGCAATGCCGCTGATATGGCGGTTCATGATACCTGGGACTGGAACCAGAACCTTGGCGCAACCCTGCCATCAGGACAGGGGGTTGTCTGTCTTGACAGCACACCGGATGACGGAATAACAACCGCCATTGCTTGCGATGGGAGCGGGAGCATCTATGCTGTCAAGGTTTGGTGGGATGACGATCGCACTGGCACAGCTGCAGATTTTCAACGTTTTGTAACGAGCTTCCGTCCATGAAGATGACTACACATCACACAAGCCCATGTTTTGCTTCACAGCAGGGTTTTTCACTGGTCGAATTAATGGTGGCGATTACGCTGAGCCTGATCCTGCTGGCCGGCACTATCGAAATTTTCAGTAACAGCAAACAGGCCTACCGCACCACCGAGGCGTTTTCCCGGTTACAGGAAAACGGCCGTTATGCAATGGATATCTTGACTAAAGATATTCGCATGGCGGACTATCAAGGTTGTGCTGGTAGTAGCGGTGGATCGATTACTAATACGGTCAACTGCCCGGATGGAAGCACACGACCCGCAAGCGGAACCTGTGCTTCCGGCGATGATGCTTCCTACAACATGAATACCGGGATTGGAGGCTATGACAATGTAGCCGGCACAATCACTATCAACGGCGCATCAATCCCGGCAATCGCGGGAACAGATGTTATCACCTTCCGGCGCAATGCAGATAACGGTATATCGGTTATTAAGAACAACAGTAGTGCCCAGATTTTTGTTGAAGTAACATCTGAAGAATCAGGTGCCTGTGATGATGGAACCGACAGGATCAGCGGGCTTTGTGAAGGCGATATCCTGATGGTATCTGACTGCAGCAAATCACGTGTATTCCAGGTCGCCAATCTGACTATCACGGGTGGAGCGGAGCTCAACGCCACCCATCCGGCAAGCGGCACACCGGGCAATACCCCTTCATCATGGGGTGGTGCTTCGGGCTCAGATGATGAAAAATTTGGGCCAGACTCTCAGATTATCAAGATTGAAAATTACACCTACTATATTGGCACTGGGGCAAGCGGCCTGAATGCCCTGTTTCGCAAGATTGGTAGCGACGCAAGCGAGGAGCTGGTGGAAGGCGTGCAAGACATGCAAATCCAGTATGGCGAAGACACTGATTCCCCGGTAGATGGTTCTGCCAATACCTATGTCGTCGTGGGTAGTGTTACTGATATGGATAATGCTGTAAGCGTCCGGCTATCGCTGCTACTGGAATCCATTGATGACAATATTGCCGATACCGCGCAAGTCTATACCTATAATGGTGGATCCACTACAGCGGGAGACCGGCGCATCAGACAGGTATTCAACACTACCATCGCCATACGCAACCGGGTGCAATAATCAGCTTAATTAGAAATGCGAGCAACAAGACAATGAGCCAACCAATACACACAATCAAACTCTCGAAAACAGCGACCAGAATTGGCCTGCATTCCAGACAGCAAGGCGCAGTACTCGTAATCAGCCTGATAATCCTGCTGATCATGACCATGCTGGGTGTGACCGCCATGCGCTCCACCATCATGGAAGAAAAAATGGCTGGCAATATGCGTGACCGAAGTATGGCTCTGCAAGCATCAGAAGCCGCTATTCGTGCCGCCGAAACCCTGATTGAGGGTCTGGCAACGACCAGCGCCTTTACGGACACCGTTGAATCTGACGGGCTGTTTGAAGGCAGGGGTGATCAGACAAACTATAACTCGCCCCTCCCTAATACTGACGGCTCAGTAAAAGGCTATACCGATGCCGCCTTCTGGGCGAATGGATATGCAAAAACACTGGAAGCCTATAGTTCGGGTACTGTTGGTGGGGTCAGCACCCAGCCTCGCTACTTCATTGAATATCTGGGTGATACTGAATCTGGTGGTAGCTCCTCATTGAACCAGGGCCAGGGAGCCGGGTCATTAAAATCATCTAGTGATATCTCAATGTTTCGCATTACCAGCCGCGGAACCGGCGGCAGTGATAATGCACACGTGATTATCCGTAGCCATTACGGCAAGAAGCTGTAAGACCAGATTACAGGATGCAACAGGCATGAATCGATTTAAAGCAACAAGGTTTTTCGAAGAAGGTAGTTCAAGAAGGAGCAGATCATGAACAGACTTACTACAAGGCTCCAGAAACGCATACAGAATGTGTTTTGGTTTTCACTGATGTTTGTCAGCACGGCCATTCACGCAGCCCCCGGCACATTAGCAGATAGCCCGTTGTTTCTGGGTACCAGCGTACAGCCAAACGTCTTTATCATGATTGATGACTCAGGCAGCATGGACTGGGAAGTAATCTCCTCCAATGAGGCCCAAACCATCCATGGATACTCAGATGACTGGGAGATGTTTGACTTTACGCCAAATACCGATGAAGAAAGATTACAGTTATGCCATGGTTATAACGTACTGGCCTATAACCCAGGCAACACCTACACAGCATGGGCGGGAAAGGATGAAGAAAGCGCAGACTTTGCAGATCAGGTTTGGCCCAATGCCCGCCCCAATCCCCACGATGATGACGTCACAGTTGACCTGACTAACCACTACTACATGGTCTGGAACGATGACGGTGACAGTGTATATGAAGATAATGAGTGTCCCTACACTGCTGTAGACGTCGATACGGTTGCAAAATGCCAGGCCCTCGGAAGCGCAATCTGTGTTGCCCTGACGGATGGAACTGCCGCACAAAAAATCAATTATGCCAACTGGTACAGTTATTACCGTAACCGAGAATATGTGGCCAAACGTGCGCTTTCCGAGGTCATTAACAACTCTTCTGCACGCATGGGTCTAAAGGGCATCAATAATCAATACACTGCCACCGAGGTAAAAGATATTGATGATATCTCTACCCCTGTCGATGCAACCGCACAAGCCAATAAGGCAACCTTGCTCAGTAACCTGGTACAAGGCAACTCTAGTGGTGGTACACCCTTGAGAACAGGACTGGAATATGCAGGTGAGTATTATGACAACAACACACCAACTCCCGAGAGTTGGGCAACACCTATCCTGTCATCTGCCAACGGTGGTGCCTGCCAGCAGAACTTCACGCTATTGATGACAGACGGCTACTATAATGGCAGTGACCCCTCGGTCGGAAATACCGACGGCGGCACCAGTGACAGTGACTATGATGGTGGCTCACATGCCGATACGTATTCCAATACTCTGGCGGACGTAGCCATGGAGTATTATGAGGGCGACCTGGACGGGCCCACGGCATTAACTAATTTAGTACCGACCAGCGGGGACGACCTGAACCCGGCCCAACATATGGTCACCTACACGGTATCCTTTGGTGTAGACGGTACCCTCTCAAGCAATCCATCGGACCGCACCACCGCATTTACCTGGCCAGATCCAGATGACGGTGATGCCGAAAAAATTGATGACATGCGTCATGCCGCATGGAATGGCCGTGGCATGTACCTGAGTGCCGCTAATCCGCAGAGCCTGATTGATTCCCTGGCAACTGCATTTGATGATATCGATGACCGTGCAGGCACTGCCGCGGCGGTCAGCTTTAATACCAGCACGCTGGAAAGTAACAGCTTCGTGTATTTGTCATTATTTGATTCCACACGCTGGAGCGGAAAACTGCAGGCCTACGCATTAAACGGTACGACTGGTGCAGTGTCACCTACAGCAAGCTGGGATGCCGCAACCAAGTTAGATGCGGTCAGCACCTCTTCACGTGTCATCATGACCCATGGCACCAGTGATGGCGTTGCCTTCCAATGGGCCAACCTGACCACGACACAAAAAAACGACCTGAAAACCAATACCGGTGGCACCGCAGATAATGATGCCACTGGCATGGCAAGAATGGGATATATCCGCGGTGATCGTGTCTGCGAAGTGAACAGCTCCAGCGCTTGCAGTTATACGAACGGAACCGATACCTATACCACCAAGGCCTTCCGGCAACGTGACAGCCGCCTTGGTGACCTTGTTCATTCAGGCTCGGTCTATGTGGATGCTGCCATCAATAGCTATCCCGATGGTAGTGGCTCCGACATCTGGCCAAGTGGCACCGATGCATACTCAACGTTCATAAGCGCCCAGGCCAACCGCAAAGGTATTATTTATATTGGCTCCAATGACGGGATGCTGCATGCATTTCGTGGAGAAGAATCTTCAAGCGGGGCCGGTGATGAAGGACAGGAAGTACTGGGTTATATCCCAAGCAACTTGTTTTCAAATGCATCTGCTACCACTGGCCTGCATTATCTGACCAATCCGGCCTACGTTCACCGTTATTATGTTGACCTTACACCGACGGTTGCAGATGCCTACATTAAGGCCGCTACCAGCGACACATCGGCAGCATGGCGCAGTGTACTGGTTGGCGGACAACGGGGAGGCGGTCGTGGCCTGTTTGCACTGGATGTCACCGATGCATCCAACTTCACGGAGTCCGGTACTGACCCTGCAGAGGTTGTATTATGGGAGTTCACCGATACCGATCTTGGTAATACCTTTAGCAGACCCAGGATTGTATATATGGAGAACAGCCGCTGGGCCGCCATTATCGGCAATGGCTATAATGATAGCGGTAGCTCTGGCAATGCCCAATTGTTTATTATCTTCCTGGATGGTGGTATTGACGGCACATGGACAGACGGTTCCGGTGCTTCAGATCTGGATTACATCAAGATTGATGTGCCTGTTTCAGACGACGGCACAAACCCTAACGGACTGGCAACGCCTGCCGTGGTAGATATGGATGGTGATGGTGCCGCTGACCGCATCTATGCAGGTGACCTGAAGGGCAATATGTGGGTATTTGATGTAGATGGCACTAATACTTCACAATGGGGTTCCGCCTATAAGCAGGGAAGTACCCCGGAGCCACTGTTTACAGCCAAGGACAGTGGCGGAACGGTACAACCGATTACCTCGGAACCAACTATTGTTATACATCCCACCGTAGGTGATTCCGGCAGTAATGCCCCGAATACACTGGTCATGTTTGGTACCGGCCAGTACCTGACTACTACAGACAAGACTTCAACCGGTGTCCAGACCTTCTATGGCGTTTGGGACGAAGGCTCCAAAGAACTGCTCCGAGCTGATCTACAGGAACAAACCTTCGAAACGGTTTCCATAACCACACAGGGGCAAACCAACACGCTTCGCGTACCTTCCAGTGAAGTGGTAGGGTATACCGACAGCGGTGCCAACAAGGAATACGGCTGGTATATGGATCTAACCGACACTGGTGAACGCGTAGTATCCAATTCGGTTGCGCGTGGAGACTTTATCTACTTCAATAGCACCGTTCCCTCTACCGATGCATGCTCTTATGGTGGTTCTGGCTGGCTGATGGTCTTGAAAATGGAAAATGGCGGCCGACCGGATGCACCCGTGTTTGATCTCGGTGACGGCTATGTCAATAATTCGGACGTGGTAGACACCGGCACACTGACCGGCGTAGCTGCATCTGGACAGAAGGTAGAAGGCGGCATGCCGACAGACCCGACTTTTCTCGGCGACCATCAGTATACAACCACCACCAACACGACTACAGGCTCCGAAATTAGTGAACGTATAGTTGAGAGTCTTGATGGCGGTGGTACCGGCCGCCTGTCATGGGAAGAACTCATCCTGTAACCGGTGACCGACATACAGATACAATAGAAACAGAGGAATTACACATGCTAACCATTAAACGCACATTCCTGACCATGATACTCAATATGGTAATGATGACAGCTATCGCAGCTGGATTACCGGCCAGCTACCCTGGAAAATTTGGAGTCGTCGGCACGATTGACCGCATCGACTACATGGCCAGAGAAGTGGTAGTGTCTGATACCCTGGCCCTGGCACATAAGGATATTGTGGTCCACGACCGCTACTCAACGGGTGGCATTACCAGTCTGCGCAAGGGCATTAAAATAGGCGTAAATTTTGTAGTAACGGAAACCGGACAGCGAACCATTACCGAAGCATGGGTGCTTCCTGACGCATACAAGCAGCCAGAAGAAGATGAATAACCTGCTTTACTAATATAAGACCAAGCCGTCCAAATTATTCAAAAAATAATACAATAACACGAACCGACAATGCGCCTGACCGGAGAAATTCATATGAAACACATGCGTGGCTTTACCCTTATTGAACTGATGATTGTAGTTGTCATCGTTGGCATTCTGGCGGCCGTTGGTTACCCTTCCTACCGGGAACAGGTGCTGAAATCACGCAGGGTAGACGGTGTATCGGCACTCACCGAAGCCGCCCAGAGACTGGAGCGTTGCTATACCCAGTATATTGCCTATAACAACAATAACTGTGCTTCAGTTGCTGCCAGCACGTTTACCAGCGTTACTTCGGGAGAAGGATATTACGCAGTTACCAGTATATTGGGCGGCGCAGATGCCTTAGCTGCCCAGACCTTTACACTCTATGCGGCCCCCCAGGGTGATCAGGTAAATGATCTCAAGTGCGGCACGCTATCACTTGCCCACGATGGAACAAAGGGCGAAACCGGAACTGCTACGGATGTGCTTGACTGCTTTTAATCAGGCAATATAATCTGGGTGCTATTAATACAGGCTACCGTTGCCAACAGGCGCGATCAGCATAATCTTCATCATTTTCAACCGGGCCATCCTGATTAATCGCAAAGGTGCCGCAGCCGCCTCTGGCCTGTAAGTCATCTACCTGGGGCCCGGCAGGTGCTGCAAGGGCAATAAAAGAAATAGCATTAGCACCTTCCAGTATACTCAATACATAGTACCCTTCTGTACTACCACTACTGCCATAACCCAGGTCTGTCGAGTCAGCTGTTGCCCCGCATGTCACCGCATCCGGCGTATCATCTGTACCATCCGCATCCAGCAGGTTCTCCGCATAGCGCACACAATTCACCCGTAATTTCTCCTGTTGCAAATGAATTAGCAGTAAAGAAGCCATGGCATCCGAACGGCGACTTTTTGTTATATAGCTTGTGTACGAAGGGACAGCTATCATGGCAAGAATACCGACAATCACAACCGTGATCATGAGCTCGATCAGGGTAAAACCTCTTGCCCTGGGCGTATACTTGCAGCCAGATCTGTAGTCAGATTTCATTCTGGGTTCCCTGTTATCACTGTATTCAGTTTTACTGTATAGCATTTCCATATTCATGTGAAGCAGCACCGAATCACCGGGTTTAGCCCCTGTTTATGGATGAACGGTTACCCTGTGGTGATGAGTGGTAACGTCTCCAGCCCTACCAACAGCCCTGATTCAGTATAATGGTAACCGGTGGATCATCAAGAAGACCGTCTTGACAGCCGCCATAAATGACCAGACAGGCAGACCAAATGAACGTAAATGACAAGATCCAGTCCAAAGGGTTCACCACCTCAGGTTTTACTACCCCAGGCTTTACAACCTTCGAACTTATGATGGCAGTTCTCATTCTGAGCATACTTGCCGCTCTGACTCTCCCTGCCATCGGTAATTATCAGGAAAAAAGACGCGCTATCGGGGCTGCTGAGGAAATCTACAGTCAGTTGCAATTGGCACGATCTGAAGCCATCAAACAATCAATTATTACTTACGTCAATTTTTCCCTGACCGGTTCATCTCCCAGCTCTACGTGGGACATAGGAACCAGCGCCACATCAGGCTGCGATCCGATTATTGGTGGCGCAGCCGACTGCCGAATTTCGGGTGCAGAAAAAGTGATTCATAGCACCAGTTTCAATGGGGTGCGTATGACAACACCCACATTTGCCAGTGCCGAAACATATTTCAGCCCTACTCGAGGAACTGCAAGGGCCGGCACAATAACACTAACGACAGATAGTTATGATATTCGCGTTGTCGTCAGTACATTAGGCCGAATTAGAATCTATTCGCCGGAAGGCTTAAACCATATCTCAGGATATCCAATAGAATGACTCTTAACGCTACTATCGCTACTGCCCGAATTGCACGCAACCCCATAGCAAACAACAGGGGGTTCACGCTGATTGAGCTTATGATCGGTGCCGTGGTCTCACTGGTGGTAATGACCGGGGTTGCGAATGTATTTGTCGGAACCGTGAAGAGCAGCAGTGACACCCTGAAATCATCAAAACTGAATCAGGATATGCAAGCCATTATGAACATAGTGGCAGATGATATCCGCCGTACGGGTTACTGGAATAGCCTGGCATCCGGCGCAGCCCCCACTAACCCATTTACCGATACTGATAACCTACATCTAAACGATACCAATGATTGCATTCTTTATGCCTATGATGATAACTCCGATGGAGGCATCACCTTCCATAACCCGAATAATCCCAATAGCAGCAATGAACGCCATGGGTTTAAACTGGATGAAGGCGACATCAAGATGCGCAGCAGTGGTGAAAATATGAATGACTGCAATAACGGAAACTGGATCAGACTGAGTGATCAATATACGGAAGAAATTACAGAACTCACATTTACACCCAGCTTCCAATGCATAAACAGGGATGATGATACTTCAGTACCCACTGATTGTAGCTCACCACCAGCAGGAACCACTTCAGGTGAAACCCTGGTTGAGGTCAGGCATATCAGGATAAGCATGACGGGAACCCTGACTGGTGACAACACGGTCACCAAGAAGCTTGAATCATCTGTAAGGATACGCAATGACCGCATACTTACTCAACCATAAAACGAAGACTGCACCTATGGCCATTGAACATACTTATTCATTCCGAAATCACCAGCGCGGTGCCGCTACCATTCTGATGGCGCTTATCATGTTATTTTCGATAACCGTTATCTCTATCTTCACTGCACGTACAACCATCACAGAACAAAAAATATTGGGGAATGAATTTCGTAGCAGGCAGGCATTCGAGGCTGCAGAAGCAGGCTTACAGTTCGGAATTTCCTATTTCAATAATGGCGGAGCAGACCATAGCAGCCCGTCTGATGGAACGGACACCTTTACAGCCACTAATATCGACGGCACTGAGTATAGCGAACCAGGCCAACCTTCTTATCACGTTGCCTTTTGTGATCCGGATATAGCAACTCACACACCACCTTTATGCATAGATGAAAGAAATGACAGCGATGACGATGACCCTGCCACCAACACCATCATCAGCACATGCGAAGCACCACCAGATAACTCTATTGCACTGGTATATGCATGTGGCTGGAGCGATGACAGAACAGCTTCACGAACCATCAGCCAGATTGTAAGATTTAAACAGGCGCTACCCAACCTGCCAAAATCACCGTTCACCAGCAAGGGTGATATCAATATCACGGGAACGTTTGTAGTCAGAAACAACTTCACCAATACCACCGTCTGGACAGGCGGTAACGTAGATAATCGTACAGCACAGGGTCGGAGAAGAGGCAGATTATTTACTGAAATCAGGGTGGATGATATACCCAACACTACCAGCACCAATACAAATAACAGAAGGATTGTTAAAGGCCTGGATGTAATTTCCAATGATGCCAATCTATCGAATGCCTCTTCTGATGTTTATTTCAGGAATTTCTTCGGCAAGAGCAAAGGGAATGTACGGAGAAATGCAGATCTGGTAATAAATGATGGTGACGCGATTCCATCGCCTGCTAATTCCCTGAATAAACTGATCTACGCTACAGATGATATCACCGTAAATGATGAACTTGGATCGGAAGAACAGCCTATCATCCTGGTCGTAAATGGAACACTGACCCTTGCAGGTGATGCGGTAATATATGGCACCGTTTATGCCATTGATGTTAGAACCAGAAATGACGCAACTATCAATGGTGCCATGATGGTAGAGAACTCAATCACCATCAATACCAATGACGATCTAACCATTAATTATGACATAGATACCCTTAATGCAACACGAAAAACAGGAATGACTGGTGCCGTATCCGGTAGCTGGCATGACTGGTAACACTTCAGATTTATAGAGGTAACCCAAATGATAAATATTACATCCTCACATCACAATAGCCGCGGCTTTACCATGGCCGAAGCCCTGGTAGGGCTGGTAATTCTTGCTCTAGGCCTGTTATCACTAGCCAGATTTCAGACCAGCCTGGTTGAAAGCAGCGGTCTTACCAAGGCGCGCACAGCCGCAATCAATTTTGGTCAGGATAAGGTCGAGGAACTTCGCAACCTGATAAACAAGGGAGACTTTATTGAAGTAGACACCTCTACAGAATCGTATACCTACTCCTCAGGCTCACTAATAGCTGCGGGAAGCGATACCCGAACCGGGGTTAATGCCATCTATACACGTGAATGGAATATTAGCAACACGCCCACGGCTTCCAATGACCCTGACCGAGTAAACATAGATGTCACGGTTACCTGGACAGACGCTACCAACACCGCACAGTCAATCAAACTAAGTAGTATTGTTGCATGGCTTGATCCAGCAGCAGGCTCTGTTTCCACAACCAGCGCAAGCAATACCATTGCCACCCTCCAGTTTCCTGCTGCCGGCGCAACTATTGGAGATGGGTCATCAAGGCTGGATACATCATCACCAGATTTAACCATAAGCGACCCCGCACCCGACACCACACGCATTGCAACAACTCTCGGTGGCATCATCTATCTTATCGATAGATTTGACGTTATCCTGCTTACCGCTACAGCCCCGCTAACTACCGTAAGTGGCATTATCGGGTTGAGTGATGATGCAGAAACCACTGAAACTGAACTTGTACTTGTCGATGTAGTTACTTCTGATGCGGGTTATTGTTCATACCCCTTAGACCCATCCACAGGCATCCCGGACAGTATTACTCCCTCCCAAACAAAGGCGTATATTTGTTATGTGGCAGGCGGCTGGTATGGTGGTGTTGGCATTTTTGGCTTCAATCCGGATGATGATGTTTGCGCAGGAAAGGCGCGTGAGTATAGAGGAGAATTACTATCTGCTGACGGAACAGTTATAGGAACGCTTGGTGTAACCGAAAACCAGTCTGGTGATGATTTTATTATAACAAAACTGAGAAACCGAGAAAGATGCAGAAACATTAGTATTCCGGAAGGTTTTACTGACACAGATAGTGATAGATCCCCTGGCCCAATCGAAGATACAATCGTTATTGTCAGCACAGCCATTGGTGCTATTCCCATTAGCGGAATAATTATAATTGATACAACATCAACACCTGCTGCCAGCAGTCAATACACCAGCCTGACTGTAGCAACTACATCCACCACCACTGACCCTGCTATAGATAAAGCCTGTGATCCTGTTGTCTACAATTCCGGTGATGCTTTTGCCACCTATAGCTGTGAAGTACAAAATGGCTGGTCCGGCATTATAACGTTATCCGGAGCTGATGATTCCGATAAGACATGCGTCAATGTTACGAGTACGCCTGTTGAATCCAATATTATTGACCTTTCAGGGGTAACCGTAATCGGAAGCCAGACTGGCAATAATTTTGTTATCGTCGAAAATGGGGTAGATTGCCCTTAGAGTTCTGTCATACATATATAAAGAAGTACTGGTAGATCAAAATCCCCTGTAATTGTTCACAGGGAATTTAATTCCTGTGGTAGCGCAAACACCACCTTCTCGCGCTGCCCCTTGTCTTCCTGTACAAGCTCTGCACCACGTTGCTTAAGGTTTGCAATCACCCCCTCAACCAATACTTCGGGTGCAGATGCCCCGGCAGTAATGCCAATTACATTGACTTCATCCAGCCAGGCATCCTGAATATCCTCTGCCGTATCGATCAGATACGCAGACACCCCCTGCTGTTCTGCTATCTCACGAAGCCGGTTGGAATTCGAACTACTGGAAGACCCGACAACAAGCACCATATCCGATTGCTGGGCCAGACTCTTGACTGAATCCTGCCGGTTTTGGGTTGCATAACAGATATCACTCTTCTTCGGGCCAGAAATCAAGGGAAACCGCTTGCGCAATGCTTCTACAATCACTGAAGTATCATCCATCGATAACGTGGTCTGGGTTACATAGGCCAGTTGCTCCGGATTATTTACAGTCAGGCCAACGACATCATCTACAGTCTCAACCAGATAGATTCCAATACCCTTATTCTCATAATTTTCAGTACCCGCTTCATTCTGATATACATACTGACCCATTGTACCTTCGACCTCAGGGTGTCCTGCATGTCCGATCAATATCACTTCCTTATTATCACGCGCATACCTTGCAACCTCCAGATGCACCTTGGTAACCAGCGGACATGTTGCATCAAAAACCTTTAAACCCCGGCTCCTTGCTACTTGCTGAATTTGTTGTGATACACCATGCGCGCTAAAAATAACCGTTGCAGCCTCTGGAACCTCATCCAGCTCCTCAACAAATACAGCGCCCATATCGCGCAAACACTTCACCACATAGGTATTATGCACGACCTCATGCCGAACATAGATAGGCGCACCAAATAGCTCCAGCGCCCTTTCTACAATCTCTATTGCCCTGTCTACTCCAGCACAGAAACCTCTTGGATTGGCCAATAGAATTTTCGTCATTCCTCGTCTACCTCTTCAGGTGCAGATACTTCCAGCACCTTTATCCTGAACTGGATAGTATGCCCTGCTATGGGATGATTGAAATCTACCTTCACAATCTCATCATCTACCTCAAGAATTGCACCCAAAACCTCATCACCATCTGGCTGCGAAAACTCAATAATCTGGCCAACCTTCACATTCATTTCATCTGGAAATTCAGAACGAGGACGATCTACAACAGATTCCGGATCATGCGCACCAAATGCATTTTCCGGACCAATCTTAAGACTCTCTTCCTCACCTGCCTTTAATCCATATAACGCCCTTTCCAGTCTCTGGGCCAATGCACCATCACCCATCACAAAACGAACGGGCTCATCATCAAACGTATTCTCTGCCATAGTTCCATCTTCCAGCATGATGGAACAATGCATGACGACTTCACTGCCTGGTTGTATTTTGGGACCACCCATTACTCTGCTTCCTGATGTTTTTTAAGGCACTTGCTGCCAAACAACCCGTCAAACAACAATACAGCCACACCGACACTGATAGCTGAATCCGCGATATTAAATATTGGCCAGTGCCACTGCCGATAATAAACATCTAAAAAATCGATGACATAACCAAACATCACCCGATCAATAACATTACCTATTGCGCCACCTAATATCAGTGATAACGCAACCGCACTCCATAGCTCATTATTCTTTAGTCGCTTGATCCAGATCACCAGCACTACACTAATAACCAGGGCAAACACTGTAAAAAACCAGCGCTGCCATCCACCTGCTTCACTTAAAAAACTGAATGCCGCACCCGAGTTATAAGAAAGCGTAAGATTAAACATAGGAAACAGTGGAACTGGAAGATGGTACTGCAATAAAGTATCCGCCAGATATTTTGTGCCCTGATCCAGCACAACCACCACTACCGAGAGCCATAACCATTTCAACATAATCAAGCCCTCAGTAACTAGTTACTGACCTTAAGCATATTTACGCTGCTCGCCTTTCCCGTCTACATTTTCAATGCATCGTCCACACAGTTCTTCATGTTCAGTATGCGTCCCCACATCTTCGCGGTGATGCCAGCAACGAACACACTTTTTGTGGCTGGATGGCGACACCACCACCCACAACTCATCATTGTTACTCAGCGTAAAATGGACCGCCTCTTCAGGTTTTTCCATATCACGTTCTACTTTCGCATAAGAGGTAATCAAAATGAATCTCAGCTCATCTTCAAATTGTTTTAACTTGTCATGGAGCTCCTGACCACAATACAGACCCACCTCGGCATCCAGCGATGAACCGACACCACCTGCCACTCGTAATTTTTCCAGTTGCTTACTTACAGCCTCCCTGACTTCAATTACCTGACCCCAGAACTCACGATTCATTACGCCCTCAGGCAAGGCAAAAAGGCCTTCGTACCATGTATCAAGAAAAATGGTTTCCCCTTGCTGGCCAGGAATGTGGCTCCAGATTTCATCTGCCGTAAAACTCAGAACAGGTGCCAGCCAACGGCTCATTGCCTGAATGATATGGTACATTGCAGTCTGTGCAGAACGACGTGCGATACTGTTTTCCTGCGTTGTGTACTGACGATCCTTAATGATATCGAGATAAAAACGACCCACCTCCATGCCGCAGAAATTATGTAACTTCTGATAAATCTGATGGAACTGATATTCTTCATACGCAGAAATCAGTTCTTCCTGAAGTTGCAGTGCACGATCCACGGCCCAACGATCCAGAATCAGCATCTGCTCTGGTTGTAATGCGTCTTTTTGTGGATCAAACCCGTTCAGGTTCGAAAGAAGAAACCTTGCGGTATTGCGGATACGGCGATAAGAGTCAGAAACACGTTTTAGAATCTCATCCGACACATTCATTTCACCACGATAATCGGTAGCCGCCACCCATAAGCGCAGGATATCAGCACCCATATTTTTGATGACTTTCTGTGGCGCAACTACATTACCTTTGGACTTCGACATCTTCTGGCCCTTCGCATCCACGGTAAAGCCATGTGTTAGTACAGCTTTATATGGCGCGCTGCCACGCATGGCAACGGAAGTCAGCAATGAAGACTGAAACCAGCCACGGTGCTGGTCAGAACCCTCAAGATACAGGTCCGCTGGCTGTGCAAGCTCGCCCCTTCTTTCCAGTACACAGGCATGTGTTACGCCAGAATCAAACCAGACATCCAGCGTATCGGTAATCTTTTCATACTGACTCGCCTCATCTCCCAGAATATCTTCTGGTTCAAGCTCAAACCAGGCATCAATACCCTTGCGTTCCATTAACAACGCCACTTCTTCGATCAGGCGGGAAGTCTCGGGATGTAGCTCACCACTTTCCTTATGCATAAACACTGCTATAGGCACACCCCAGGTACGTTGTCGAGAAATACACCAGTCCGGACGGTTCTGCACCATCCCTTCTATACGCGCCTTACCCCAATCGGGCATCCAGTGCACCTTGTTGATCTCTTCTGTTGCTTTTTCCTGTAAACCGTTCTGCTTCATGCTGACAAACCACTGCGGGGTTGCACGGAAGATAATCGGGGTTTTGTGTCGCCAGCAATGCGGATAACTGTGGCGTATGGCTTCGTGATGCACCAGCTTGCCATGTGCCTTAAGTACTTCTATCACATGATCATTCGCCTTGAACACATGCTCACCAGCAAACAACTCTGTATCTGGAAGAAAGCAACCATTACCTCCAACAGGATTGTCAACTTCCAGCCCATATCGTGATCCCACCACATAGTCATCCTGACCATGTCCGGGCGCAGTATGTACAGCACCCGTTCCAGCCTCAGTTGTTACATGCTCACCTAAAATAATTGGCACTTCACGATTATAAAAAGGATGCTGTAATTTCAGGCCTTCAAGATCTGTGCCTTTGCAATAGGCAATAACCTGCGGGTGTTCCAGCTCATAACGCACGGTAATATCTTTCAATAACGCATCTGCAACGACAATACGCTCGATACCATGCTCACTTTCACACTGCACCACTACATATTCAAGATCGGAGTTTACGGCAACCGCCTGGTTTGCCGGCAATGTCCAGGGGGTGGTTGTCCAGATCAACACCGATAGCGGGCTATCTGTGTTGCCTTCATACCCTTCCGGGTGCGTGCATCGCGCCATCAGCACCTCTTCATCCAGCACACTGAATCGCACATCAATGGCTGGTGAGGTGCGATCCTCATATTCAACCTCGGCTTCCGCCAATGCAGAACCACAATCCGTACACCAGTGAACCGGTTTTGAGCCTTTGTGCACATGACCATTTTCATAAATCTTACCCAGTGAGCGTACGATATCTGCCTCAAACTGGAAGTCCATAGTCAGGTACGGATTGTCCCAGTCGCCGAGCACACCAAGCCGCTTGAAATCGGTTCGCTGACGATCTACCTGCTTGGCCGCGTAGTCTCTACAGGCTTTACGAAAAGTCGGAGCGTCCACCTTGACACCGGCCTTGCCTACCTTTTTCTCAACATTGAGCTCTATAGGCAAGCCATGACAATCCCAACCCGGGATATAGGGCGCATCAAAACCACTCATGGTGCGAGACTTGACGATAATATCTTTCAATACCTTGTTCACTGCATGCCCAATATGGATTTCACCATTGGCGTAGGGAGGCCCATCATGCAAAATAAATTTTGGCCGGCCTTCCCCTTGCTTACGCAACTTTTTATATAGATCCATTTCTTCCCAACGTTTTAACATTTCAGGTTCACGTTGAGAAAGGTTTCCCTTCATGGGAAAGGCGGTCTTCGGGAGATTCAAGGTGTCTTTATATTCAGCCACTTCTGTAAATTCCTGTTCTTTTTGTTCTGTTAAAGTTTTCCGTTAAAATTCTCTGATCAATCCTGCATTAAAAACAATGCTCTTTTATTTGTCCCTTTCACTAATCTCTCTTTTTAAAGAATGCCCTTGCATCATCAGCATCCTTTAAAATCTGTTTTTTTAGTTCCTCAAAGGAATCAAAACGCTCTTCGTCACGCAGCTTGTGGACAAAGTTCACATGTATATACTGCCCGTAAATATCCTTATCGAAATCAAATAAATGCACTTCCAGCAAGCTGCGTGTACCATCAACCGTAGGTCTTGTTCCTACATTAGCCACACCGGCAACCGGCTCGCCTTCTATACCAAACATCTCGACGGCAAATACACCTTCTACCGGGGTCGCCTTGCGATGCAGATGAATATTGGCCGTTGGGAAGCCTATCGTCCTGCCTCTTTTGTCGCCATGTGCTACCCGGCCACACATGCGATAGGGTCTGCCAATCAATTTCTCTGCGGTATCAAGGTCTCCTTTTGCCAACGCTTCGCGGACCCGTGTACTGCTTACCCGCTCGCCATCGATGTTAAAGGTGTGCATATTGACCACTGGAAACCCGTATTGCTCACCCGCCTTTTGCAGCATTGAAAAATCACCTGCGCGGTGATTACCAAACCGGAAATCATCACCAACCACCAGATAACGAACACCCAGGCCATCAACCAGTATCTGTTTGATAAACTCATCAGCGGGCAATGAAGCCAGCGCCTGATTAAATTGCAAACAAAGCACTCGATCTACACCATAACGCGGCAAGGCCTTTAGTTTTTCACGCAACCGTGTCAGTCGTGGCTTTGCTTGTTCAGGCGCAAAGTATTCCTGCGGTTGCGGCTCAAAGGTGATCACCAATGAAGGCAATGATAATTCATCCGCCTTCTCAGCCAGTTGACCCAAAACCGCCTGATGCCCAAGGTGTACACCATCAAAATTTCCTATTGTGGCGACACAACCATGATGCCGTGGCCGCAAATTGTGTAAGCCGCGTATCAATTCCATAAGTCACTAACCTGAGAATCTGGACAGCTGCACCGAACACCTGCAAAAGCCGGAATTATACCCTATCACCCAATAAAACTGGCCAATTATGTTTAGGAACCTTTGAATAAGTCTGGGCGGATAAGATTGAGAGCTAAAATTTTCAAATGTGAGGCGCAAAATGCACGTAATAGCAAGCTATTGCGAAGTTTTGCAACGAATCAGTTGTAAATTTTAGACTCAAGATGTTCGTTCATGACTTATTCAGAGGTTCCTTAATATAAAAGCCTATGCTGGTATAAGCTTATTTAGTTCTGGCCAATTGCCAGGGTCTTAGCCCCGTAGCCAGTATCCCCAGCAGATAGACCGCCCCACCCCCAGCTACCAATATGGCAAGATGCCAGATCCTTGACCATGCTTCTGCCTGCAACCACTTTTCCGGGGCATCAATACCCCACCAAAGGAACAGAACCATGAGAATATTGGCTGGCATAAGTTGTAAGAACAACCTCAACCAGCCCGCTTCCGGACGATAAACCCTTTCACGCCTCAAGATATAGAATAATAGCCCTGCATTTATAAAAGCCGATACCGAAGTCGCCAATGCCAGCCCTGCATGTGGAGCCTCATAATCACCCATGACCAATGGCACTACAAACAGAATGTTCAACACCATATTGGATACCATGGCAATAATCCCTACTTTAACGGGTGTTCGGGTATCCTGTCGCGCATAGAACCCGGGTGCCAGGATCTTAACCAGAATAAATCCGAGCAACCCAAGGCTATAGGCCATCAGGCTGATAGAAGACATCCTCACATCATGGCCACTGAACTCACCATATTGAAACAGTGTTATCAGGATTGGTGACGCCAGCAGGAACAGGCCAAGTGTGGCCGGCACTCCAACAATCAATACCCAACGCAAGGCCCAGTCCAGGGTACGACTAAAATGCTCCGGGGACTTATTGGCATGTTGCTGTGACAGGCTGGGTAATATGACGGTAGCCAGTGCAATACCAAATATCCCGAGCGGAAATTCCACTAACCTGTCAGAGTAATATAGCCAACTGACACTGCCTGTTACCAGGAAAGAAGCGATCAATGTATCAAACAACAAATTAATCTGCACCACAGAAGAACCAAAAATAGCCGGTAACATCAAGCGCAAAATCTTTCGTACCCCATC